>NZ_JBSGZD010000023.1:0-53108 GCF_053610825.1 Streptomyces sp. NPDC054863
TCCACCGGGGGCACCGGTGCCGGGGCCGCCCACTGGGGACGCCCGTGCCGGGGGCCTCGCTACACCGGCCCCGCCAGCGATGCCACCGGCTTCGTCAGCGGGGTTCCCGAGCCGTCCCTGCGCGGGTCCGGGACCGGGAGGTCCGACGGGGTGCCGTTCTGCTGGGCGGCCCTGGCCGGGGCCGCGCCCGCCCAGGCCAGCGTCAGGATGTTCTCGCCGCGCAGGAACCGCTGACAGCGGACGCCGCCGGTGGCCCGGCCCTTGCGCGGGTACTGGTCGAACGGGGTGAGCTTCGCGGACGATTCGGCGTCGCCGATCAGCGTCCCCTTCGAGCCCGCCACGGTGAAGACCACCGCGTCCGCCGCCGGGTCCACCGCGGCGAAGGCGATCACCTTGGCGCCCGTGGCCAGCTTGATGCCCGCCATGCCGCCCGCCGGACGGCCCTGCGGCCGTACCTGCCCGGCCTGGTAGCGCAGGAGCTGGGCGTCGTCGGTGATGAAGACGAGGTCCTCCTCACCGGTGCGCAGCTCCCGCGCGCCCACGATGCGGTCACCGTCCTTGAGGGAGATGACCTCCAACTCGTCCTTGTGGGAAGGGTAGTCGGGGACGACGCGCTTGACGACGCCCTGCTCGGTGCCGATCGCCAGTCCGGGCGACGACTCGTCGAGCGTGGTCAGGCAGATGAGCGTCTCGTCGCCTTCGAGGGACAGGAACTCCGACACCGGGGCCCCGCCCGACAGGTTGGGCGCGGACGCCGTGTCCGGGAGCTGCGGCAGGTCGATGACCGCCATGCGCAGCAGCCGACCGGCCGACGTCACCGCGCCGATCTCGCCACGGGCCGTCGCGGGGACCGCGGAGACGATCACGTCGTGCTTGGTGCGCCGCGCGTCGTCGAGGGCGAGGGGCTCGCCGTTGGGCGTACGGGCCAGCAGTCCGGTGGAGGAGAGCAGCACGCGGCACGGGTCGTCCGGCACTTCGAGCGGGACGGCGGCGACGGCCGAGGCGCCGGATTCGAGAAGTACCGTGCGGCGCTCGGTGCCGAACTTCTTTGCCACCGCGGCCAGTTCGGTCGAGACGAGCTTGCGCAGCTCCGTGTCGGAGTCCAGGATTCCGGTCAACTCGTCGATCTCGCCGTTGAGCCGGTCGCGCTCCGACTCCAGCTCGATGCGGTCGAACTTGGTCAGGCGGCGCAGCGGAGTGTCCAGGATGTACTGCGTCTGGATCTCGCTCAGCCCGAAGCGCTCGATCAGCCGCTCCTTGGCCTGTGCCGAGTTCTCGCTGGAGCGGATGAGGCGGATGACCTCGTCGATGTCGATGAGGGCGACGAGCAGGCCCTCGACCAGGTGCAGACGGTCCCGGCGCTTGGTGCGGCGGAACTCGCTCCGGCGTCGTACCACCTCGAAGCGGTGGTCGAGGTAGACCTCAAGGAGCTCCTTGAGACCCAGGGTGAGGGGCTGACCGTCCACCAGCGCCACGTTGTTGATGCCGAAGGACTCCTCCATCGGCGTCAGCTTGTAGAGCTGCTCCAGGACGGCCTCCGGCACGAAGCCGTTCTTGATCTCGATGACCAGGCGCAGGCCGTGCGAGCGGTCGGTGAGGTCCTTGACGTCCGCGATGCCCTGGATCTTCTTCGAGCCGACCAGGTCCTTGATCTTCGCGATCACCTTCTCCGGGCCGACCGTGAAGGGCAGCTCGGTGACCACCAGGCCCTTGCGGCGCGCCGTGACGTTCTCCACGGTGACCGTGGAACGGATCTTGAAGCTGCCGCGGCCCTTCTCGTACGCGTCCTTGACGCCGGCGAGGCCGACGATCCGGCCGCCGGTGGGCAGGTCGGGGCCCGGCACGAAGCGCATCAGCGTTTCGAGGTCGGCGCCCGGGTGCTTGATCAGGTGGCGTGCGGCGGCCACGACCTCGCCGAGGTTGTGCGGCGGCATGTTGGTCGCCATGCCGACCGCGATGCCGGTGGCGCCGTTGACCAGCAGGTTCGGATACGCGGCCGGCAGTGCGACGGGCTCGCGCTCCTTGCCGTCGTAGTTCGGGGTGAAGTCGACCGTGTTCTCGTCGATCGACTCCGTCATCAGCGACGTCGCGTCGGCCATCTTGCACTCGGTGTAACGCATCGCGGCCGGCGGGTCGTCGTTGCCCAGCGAGCCGAAGTTGCCGTGGCCGTCGACCAGCGGCAGCCGCATGGAGAACGGCTGCGCCATGCGGACCAGCGCGTCGTAGATCGACGCGTCGCCGTGCGGGTGCAGCTTGCCCATCACCTCGCCGACGACGCGGGCGCACTTGACGTACCCCCGGTCGGGGCGCAGGCCCATCTCGTTCATCTGGTAGACGATGCGGCGGTGCACCGGCTTCAGGCCGTCCCGCGCGTCCGGCAGGGCGCGCGAGTAGATCACCGAGTAGGCGTATTCGAGGAAGGAGCCCTGCATCTCGTCGACGACATCGACGTCGAGGATCTTCTCCTCGAACGCCTCGTCAGGCTGCGGGGTCTTCGTGCTGCGGCGGGCCATCGCGCTGCGGCTCCTTCTCACTGTTCAAAGGGTGGTTGTGGGATCGGTGGTGCGGGACGCGGGGGTGCTGACGCGGACCATTGTGGACCGCCGCACTGACAACGCCGACCTCGACCCGTCCGTAGCGGTTTTTGGGGCATCCCCGAGAAGAGTGCCCGGACCGGGAACTTCGCGGACTGTCAGTGCGCTTGCATACAGTGGCAGGACTTACTTGCAGGACCTGTCTCATACGCGATCGAAGGGACGTACATGCCCATGGGTCACACGGCCACAGCGCAGGCCGGCTCCGGCGGCCTGACAGCGACCGAGCACCGGCTTGCGAACGGTCTGCGGGTGATCCTCTCCGAGGACCACCTGACCCCGGTCGCCGCGGTCTGTCTCTGGTACGACGTCGGCTCCCGCCACGAGGTCAAGGGCCGTACGGGCCTGGCGCACCTCTTCGAGCACCTGATGTTCCAGGGCTCCGCCCAGGTGCACGGCAACGGCCACTTCGAGCTGGTGCAGGGCGCCGGCGGTTCGCTCAACGGCACCACCAGCTTCGAGCGGACCAACTACTTCGAGACGATGCCCGCGCACCAGCTGGAGCTGGCGCTGTGGCTGGAAGCCGACCGGATGGGCTCGCTGCTCACCGCGCTCGACGACGAGTCCATGGAGAACCAGCGCGACGTCGTCAAGAACGAGCGCCGCCAGCGGTACGACAACGTGCCCTACGGCACCGCGTTCGAGAAGCTCACCGCCCTCATGTACCCCGAGGGCCACCCCTACCACCACACCCCGATCGGCTCGATGGCCGACCTGGACGCCGCGACGCTCGAAGACGCCCGCGCCTTCTTCCGTACGTACTACGCGCCCAACAACGCGGTGCTGTCCGTGGTCGGCGACATCGACCCCGAGGCGACGCTGGCCTGGGTCGAGAAGTACTTCGGCTCGATCCCCTCGCACGACGGCAAGCAGCCGCCGCGCGACGGCTCGCTGCCCGACGTCATCGGCGGCGAACTGCGCGAGGTCGTCGAGGAGGAGGTCCCGGCGCGTGCGCTGATGGCCGCCTACCGCCTGCCGCACGACGGCACCCGGGAGTCGGACGCCGCGGACCTGGCGCTCACCGTCCTCGGCGGCGGCGAGTCGTCCCGGCTGCACAACCGTCTCGTACGACGCGACCAGACGGCGGTGGCGGCCGGGTTCGGCCTGCTGCGCCTGTCCGGCGCGCCCTCGCTCGGCTGGCTGGACGTCAAGACGTCCGGCGGCGTGGAGGTCCCGCAGATCGAGGCGGCCGTCGACGAGGAGCTCGCGCGGTTCGCCGCCGAGGGCCCGACGGCCGAGGAGATGGAGCGCGCCCAGGCCCAGTTGGAGCGCGAGTGGCTGGACCGGCTCGGCACCGTCGCCGGCCGCGCCGACGAACTCTGCCGGTACGCCGTGCTGTTCGGCGACCCGCAGCTCGCCCTGAGCGCCGTGCAGCGCGTGCTGGACGTGACGGCCGAAGAGGTCCGGGCCGTCGCGCAGGCGCGCCTGCGCCCGGACAACCGCGCGGTCCTGGTCTACGAACCGCTCGCAGCCGCCGCCGATCTCGCAGACGACACGGCCGGCGAGGCCGCACAGGAAGACCAGCAGGAAGGGGCGGACAAGTGACGGAGACCGTAGCCGTGACCAGCGAGATGCAGTTCCACCCGCAGCCGCAGGCCGGGCCCGCCACCCCGTGGGCCTTCCCTGCCCCCGAGCGCGGCGCCCTGCCCAACGGGCTGACCGTGCTGCGCTGCGACCGTCCCGGCCAGAAGCTGGTGGCCGTCGAGGTCAATCTCGGGGCGCCTCTTGAGGCCGAGCCCGCGGGCCTGGACGGGGTGGCCACGATCATGTCGCGCGCCTTCACCGAGGGCACCGACAAGCACTCCGCCGAGGAGTTCGCCGCCGAGCTGGAGCGCTGCGGCGCCACCCTCGACGCGTACGCCGACCACCCCGGCATCCGGGTCTCCCTCGAAGTGCCGGTCTCCCGGCTGCCCAAGGCGCTCGGCCTGCTCGCCGACGCCCTGCGCGCGCCCGCGTTCGCGGACGGCGAGATCGACCGTCTCGTGCGCAACCGGCTCGACGAGATCCCGCACGAGGCGGCCAACCCGTCGCGGCGGGCCGCCAAGCAGCTCTCCCACGAGCTGTTCCCGGCGGACCTGCGCATGTCGCGCCCCCGCCAGGGCACCGAGGAGACGGTCAAGGCCATCGACTCCGCGGCCGTGCGCGCCTTCTACGAGGCGCACGTCCGCCCGGCCACCTCCACCGCCGTGGTCGTCGGCGACCTGACGGGCATCGACCTGGACGCCGTCCTGGCCGACACCCTGGGGGAGTGGACGGGCAACACCGCCGCTCCCCGCCCGGTCCCGCCGATCACCGCCGACGACACCGGCCGTGTGGTCATCGTCGACCGCCCGGGTGCCGTCCAGACCCAGCTGCTGATCGGGCGCATCGGCGCGGACCGGCACGACCGCGTCTGGCCCGCCCAGGTCCTCGGCACGTACTGCCTCGGTGGCACCCTCACCTCGCGCCTGGACCGTGTCCTGCGCGAGGAGAAGGGCTACACCTACGGCGTGCGCGCCTTCGGGCAGGTCATGCGCTCCACGGCCGATGGTGCGGGAGCGGCCATGCTGGCCATCAGCGGCTCCGTGGACACCGAGTCGACCGGGCCCGCCCTGGACGACCTCTGGAAGGTCCTGCGGACGCTCGCGGCCGAGGGGCTCACCGACGCCGAGCGCGATGTCGCCGTGCAGAACCTGGTCGGGGTCGCCCCGCTCAAGTACGAGACGGCGTCCGCCGTCGCGGGCACGCTGGCCGACCAGGTCGAGCAGCACCTGCCCGACGACTTCCAGGCCCAGCTGTACGCCCGGCTCGCCGCGACCGGCACGGTGGAGGCCACGGCGGCCGTCGTGAACGCGTTCCCGGTGGACAAGCTGGTCACGGTCCTGGTCGGCGACGCCTCGCAGATCGCGGAGCCCGTACGGGCGCTGAACATCGGTGAGGTCACGGTCGTCACCGGCTGACCGGTGGAAGGCCGCCTCACAGGCCCTCCACACAACCGGTACAAAGCATGACAAGAAGGACCCCGATGACTCCCGAGTCGTCGGGGTCCTCCCTTTTGTCCGATTTATTGGAGAGGTTGCCTGTCTGCCGTGTGGGCTCCGTTACAAAAACGGCTGTCTGTTTGGCGATTGAAAGAAGTGCCGCTTAGCGTCGGTCCGGCTGTCCGTCAGAGTGCGCCGCAACCGTGGCACCGGGCAGTCATCGCCGAGTCCCCGTCAGGCGCGAGCCTGGGGAGCCGGGGACCCATTCAGTCCCTGGGGTGAATCGGACGCCATCGCCCTTCACGGGCCGGTGGGGCCCGTAGGAGACCTTCCTGCTCCGAACCCGTCAGCTAACCCGGTAGGCGAGAAGGAAGGAAAGGAAACAGCCACTTCATGGCGTTCACCCGTGCCGCCGGGAAGCACCGGCGTCCCTCCGTGCTGTCGCGCAGGAGCGCAAACATCGCCGGAGTCGCCGCACTCACCACGACCGGTGTCATCGGAACGCTGGCCCCGCAGGCCATCGCCGCCGAGCACGACCTGGCCGCCGAGGACACCGGCACCATCCGCGCCGTCGTCATGGAGGACTCCGTGACGGAGGCCCTCACCGCCCAGGTCGAGGCCCAGGCCACCGCCCAGAAGCAAGCGTACGAGAAGGCCGAGGCCGAGCGGAAGGCCGAGGAGGCCCGCAAGGCCGAGGTCAAGCGCAAGGCGGAGGCCAAGGCCAAGAAGGAGCGCGAGGAGCGCGAGCGTGCCGCCCGCGAGGCCGAGCGCAAGCGCCTCAACGCCTTCCGGCTGCCCGTCGCCGGCTCGTACGTCTCCACCGGCTACCAGTCCGGCGGCGCGATGTGGTCCTCCGGCAGCCACTCCGGTGTCGACTTCCACGCCTCGTCGGGCAGTTCCGTCGTCGCCGTCGGTGCCGGCACGGTCGTCGAGGCCGGCTGGGGCGGGGCGTACGGCAACAACGTCGTGATCAGGATGAACGACGGCTCGTACACCCAGTACGGCCACCTCTCCTCGATCGGCGTCTCCGTCGGCCGGTCCGTCGCGGCCGGCGAGCAGATAGGCCTCTCCGGCTCCACGGGCAACTCCACCGGCCCGCACCTGCACTTCGAGGCCCGCACCTCCTCCGAGTACGGCTCGGACATCGACCCGGTCGCGTACCTGCGCGGCCACGGCGTCAGCGTCTGACCGCACCCGCCGCGGTCGCACGTGCGGTGGCCGCTCCCGCTGTTCCGGAATGCCCCGGCTCTTCACGAGCCGGGGCATTTCCGTGTGCGCATTCCTCGGAGATCCCGGATTTTCTTCGGTAATTCCCCCGTGTTGCAATAGAGTTGAGAGAAGGCTTCGGCGGGCAGACGGGGGTCCTGGCATGCGCATTCCCGCGCATTCGGTGTGTACGGCGATTCGCGACGACATCGTGTCCGGATTCCTGCCGTGCGGCAGCCGACTCACGGAAGAGGTGCTGGCCCGCAGGTACGGCGTCTCGCGCGTCCCGGTCCGCGAGGCGCTGCGCACCCTCCAGGCCGAGGGCTTCGTCACCACCCGCAGGCACGCGGGCGCCTGCGTCGCCGAGCCGACCGCGCAGGAGGCCGCGGACCTCCTGGAGATGCGCACGCTCCTGGAGCCGCTCGGCGCCGCGCGTGCGGCCGTTCGGCGCAGGGAGGCGCACCTCAAGGTGTTGCGCGGCCTGGTCAGGATGGGCCAGGAGCGGGCCGGGCGGGCGGAGGGCGAGGACCTGACCGCCCTGACCGGCTGGTTCCACGAGACCCTCGCCCAGGCGTCCGGCAGCCCCGGCCTGATCACCCTGCTGACCCAGCTCAAGCACAAGATCGCCTGGATGTACGTGGTGGACCGGCCGGCCAGGCCCGCCGAGGCGTGGGCCGAGCACGGCGCGATCGTCGACGCGGTGACCAGGCGGGACGCGGAGCTGGCCAGGACGCTGACCGCGCGGCACGCGGAGCGGGCGCTGGCCGCGTACCGCATGAGGATTCCGCAACAAGCCGTCAACGCGGCGGGCGGCCGGAATTAACACGAGGGCCGTATACAAGCAGTAGGGGAAATCGGTGGGCGGCGAAAACCCTGGGCGAAAGCCGTATGGGAAAACCGCGGGCCGGAATCGGATACCGGATGGACGCAATTCCACCGGCGTCTTCGGCACCCTGAATTCAGGGGAAACGCCGACAGCCGCGGCCCCCGAATCGGGGGAGGCCACGGCTGCCGGGTCAAGAATTCGCCCGTACGGGCGCGACCTTATGGGGTCTCAGAAGGTCAGACGGTCTCGGGGAGCTCGTCCAGGCCCTCGGCGACCAGCTTCGCCAGACGGTCCAGAGCCGCGTCCGCACTCTCGGCCTCGGACGCGAGCACGATCTCCTCGCCGCCCTGCGCACCCAGGCCCAGCAGCGCCAGCATCGACGCCGCGTTGACCGGGTTGCCGCCCGCCTTGGCGATGGTGACGGGGACGCCGGTGGCCGTGACGGCGCGGACGAAGATGGAGGCGGGGCGGGCGTGCAGGCCCTCGGCCCAGCCGACGGTGACGCGGCGCTCAACCATGGTGTTGCCCTTCATGTGCTTATTGGTTGTCTAGACCAGTCTCTCACGTGGTGCGGGCTGCTCTGCCCGGCAAAAGTCCCGCCGAACAGGACCAGATTGCCCCGCTCCCCGGGTGCCCGCGAGTCGTAGGCTGCACCCATGGCCATGGCTGCGGGCGATCAGGATCACGTCTATCCCGACCACTGGGAGGCCGACGTCGTGCTCCGCGACGGCGGCACCGCGCGCATCCGGCCCATCACCACCGAGGACGCGGAGCGCCTCGTCAGCTTCTACGAGCAGGTCTCGGACGAGTCGAAGTACTACCGCTTCTTCGCGCCCTACCCCCGGCTGTCCGCCAAGGACGTGCACCGCTTCACCCACCACGACTACGTCGACCGGGTCGGCCTCGCGGCCACCGTCGGCGGCGAGTTCATCGCCACCGTCCGCTACGACCGCATCAACGCCGACGGGCTGCCCGCCTCGGGCCCCGACGCCGACCAGGCCGAGGTCGCCTTCCTCGTCCAGGACGCCCACCAGGGGCGCGGCGTCGCCTCCGCCCTCCTCGAACACATCGGAGCCGTCGCCCGCGAACGCGGCATCCGGCGCTTCGTCGCCGAGGTGCTGCCCGCCAACTCCAAGATGATCAAGGTCTTCACGGACGCGGGCTACCAGCAGAAGCGCTCCTTCGAAGACGGCGTCGTGCACCTGGAGTTCGACCTGGAGCCCACCGACCGCTCCCTCGCCGTGCAGCGCGCCCGCGAGCACCGCGCCGAGGCCCGCTCCGTGCAGCGGCTGCTGTCGCCCGGCTCCGTCGCGGTCGTCGGCGCGGGGCGCTCCGCGCAGTCCGTGGGCCGCACCGTCCTGCGCAACCTGCTGGCCGCCGGATTCACCGGCCGTACGTACGCGGTGAACGCGGCCCTTCCCCCGGGCGTCACCGAGCTGGGCGGCGTTCCCGCGCACCGCTCCGTCGCCGGGATCGGCGAGGGCGTGGACCTCGCGGTCGTCGTCGTACCGGCGGAGAAGGTGCCGGAGGTCGTGGCCGACTGTGGCGAGAGCGGTGTCCAGGGACTGGTGGTGCTGGCCGCCGGGTACGCGGAGAGCGGGGCCGAAGGGCGGGAGCGGCAGCGTGAACTGGTCCGCCAGGCCCGTTCGTACGGGATGCGGATCATCGGCCCCAACGCCTTCGGCATCATCAACACCTCCGACCTCGTACGTCTCAACGCTTCCCTCGCGCCCCAGCGCCCGGCGCGCGGCGGGATCGGTCTGTTCGCCCAGTCCGGCGCCATCGGCATCGCGCTCCTCTCCGGGCTGCACCGGCGCGGCGCGGGCGTCTCCTCCTTCATCTCCGCCGGGAACCGCGCCGACGTCTCGGGGAACGACTTCCTCCAGTACTGCTACGAGGACCCGGACACCGATGCCGTCCTCCTCTACCTCGAATCCATCGGCAACCCGCGGAAGTTCACGCGCCTGGCCCGCAGGACCGCCGCCGTGAAGCCGGTCGTGGTCGTCAAGGGAGCCCGGCACAGCGGGAGTACGCCGCCCGGGCACGCGGTACCGGTGGCGCGCATTCCGGACGCCACGGTCTCGGCGCTGTTCCGGCAGGCGGGTGTCGTCCGCGTGGACACCGTCACCGAGCTCGTCGACGCCGGGCTGATGCTGACCGGCCAGCCGCTGCCGCGCGGACCGCGCACCGCGATCCTCGGCAACTCCGAGTCGCTCGGCCTCCTCACGTACGACGCCTGCATCGCGGAGGGGCTGCGTCCGCTCCCGCCGCGCGACCTCACGACGGGCGCCACCCCCGCGGACTTCCGTACGGCCCTGTCCCAGGCGCTCGCGGACCCGGCGTGCGACGCGGTCGTCGTCACGGCGATCCCCTGGGTCGGTGAGGGCGGAACGATGGAGTCCGGCGACGGCGAGGTGCTGGCGGCGGCCCTGCGCGAGGCGGCGGCGACGTCCCCGGCGAAGCCGGTGGCGGTGGTCCACGTGGAGATGGGAGAACTGGCCGAGGCCCTGGCGGCGGCGACGAGCACGGCCCCGGGCAGGACCGCCGCACCGGTGGCCCCGCAGCCGGCACCGGACAGGACCGCCACCGCACCGGTGGCCCCGCAGCCGGCACCGGCGGTGCAGCAGCCGACGCCGTCCCAGGAACCGGCCCCCGAGCCCGTCACTCCTGAGTCCGTCACCCCTGAGTCGGTCACTCCTGAGTCCGTCACCCCCGACCCCCTCGCCCCCGAGCCCCCCACCTCCCGGCGCATTCCCGCCTACCCCGCCGCCGAGCGTGCCGTCCGGGCCCTCGCCGAGGCGGTTCGCTACGCGCAGTGGCGGCGGGAGGCCGCCGAGCCGGGGCGGGTGCCGGAGTACGAGAACATCGACGAGGGCGGCGCCGCCGCCCAGATCGACGCACTCCTCGCCGAGGACGCCGACCCGCGCGGTCTGCCGCTGAAGCCGGACGCCGCAAGGGAGTTGCTCGGCCGGTACGGGATCGCCGTACGCGACGCGCTGGCCGCGCCCACCCCCGACGCGGCCGTCGCGGCGGCCGGGCGCCTCGGCTACCCCGTCGCCCTCAAGACCACCGCCCCGCACCTCCGCCACCGTCCCGACCTCGGCGGTGTCCGCCTCGACCTGGCCGACGAGGACGACCTGCGGCGGGCGTACGGCGAGCTGACCGACGCCCTCGGCAAACCGGAGGAGCTCCTGCTCGTCGTGCAGGCCATGGCGCCGCGCGGCGTGGACACCGTCGTACGGGCCAGCATCGACCCGGCGGCGGGCGCCGTGCTGTCGTTCGGCCTGGCAGGAGCGGCGTCCGAGCTGCTCGGGGACACCTCGCACCGGCTCGTCCCGGCGACCGACAGGGACGCCGCCGAGCTGATCCGGACGATCAGGACCGCCCCGCTCCTCTTCGGCTGGCGGGGCTCCGCACCCGTGGACACCGCAGCCCTGGAAGAACTGCTGCTGCGCGTCTCACGGCTGGTCGACGACCACCCCGAGGTGGTCGGCGTCGCCCTCGAACCCGTGGTCGCCGCCCCCGACGGGCTGTCCGTCCTGGGCGCCACCGTCCGCCTCGCACCCCCCGCCGTGCGGAACGACCTGGGCCCCCGCCGCCTCCCGAGCTACTGAGCCCCCACGGCCCGCCCCCGGCTCAAGGGACATCCGCCCTCCCGGGCCCCGTAGGATGGAAGGCATGGCGAAGACCGGTACGACGACCCAGGGGCTGCGAGCAGCGATCGAGCGCAGCGGCTACTACCCGGCTCTTGTGGCCGAAGCGGTGGAGGCCGCTGTCGGCGCGGAGCCCGTCTCGTCGTACCTGGTGCACCAGGAGACCACCTTCGACTCGAACGAGGTCCGCCGGCACGTCACGGTCCTGGTCCTCACCGGCACCCGCTTCATCGTCAGCCACACCGACGAGCAGAACGCCGACACGAGCTCCCCGACGCCGTACGCCACCACCTCCACCGAGTCCGTGAAGATCGGCCGGATCTCCTCGGTCGTCGTCAGCCGCGTCGTGGCCAACCCGGAGAAGTACGTTCCGGGCACGCTGCCGCGCGAGGTCGTCCTGACCATCGGCTGGGGCGCCGTCGCCCGGCTCGACCTGGAGCCCGCCGCCTGCGGCGACCCCAACTGCGACGCCGACCACGGCTACACCGGCAGCTCCACCGCCGACGACCTGAGCCTGCGGGTCAGCGAGGCCGGGGACGGCCCGGACACCGTGAAGCAGACCCTCGTCTTCGCCCAGGCGCTGTCCGAGGCCACGGCCGCGACCGGCACCTCCGTCCGCTGATGGCGCTGCCCGCCGCCTGGCAGGACCCGGTCCCCCTCGCGCTCGACACCGCCCCGGTCCCGGAGTACGGCTCCGGCTCCCTCGCGGACCTGCTGCCGACGCTGGCGGCAGGCATGGAAGTACCCGGAATGCCCGCCTCCATCGGCGAGTTGACCCCGGCCGACCGGAACTGCGTGTTCCTGATCGACGGTCTCGGCTGGGAGCAGATCAAGGCGCACCCGGACGAGGCCCCGTACCTCCACTCCCTCCTCGCCACCTCGCGCGGCGGCACCGGACGCCCGCTGACCGCCGGCTTCCCCGCCACCACCGCGACCTCGCTCGCCTCCGTCGGCATCGGGCGGACGCCCGGCACGCACGGCCTCGTCGGCTACACGGTCCGCGACCCGGACACCAACGCCCTGATGAACCAGCTGCGTTGGCGCCCCTGGACCGACCCGCACGTCTGGCAGCCGTACCCCACGGTCTTCCAGCTCGCGGACGCGGCGGGCGTGCACACCGCACAGGTCTCGTCGCCCGACTTCCAGCACACCCCCCTCACCAAGATCGCGCTGAGCGGCGGCACCTTCCAGGGCCGCCTCACCGGCGAGGACCGCATGGACCTCGCCGCGCGCCACCTGGCGGCCGGGGACCGCTCGCTGGTCTACACGTACTACAGCGAGGTCGACGGCCAGGGGCACCGTTACGGGGTGGACTCCGACTCCTGGCGCGGCCAGCTGATGCACGTCGACCGGCTCGCCCAGCGTCTCGCGGAACAGCTCCCTGCGCGCAGCGCCCTGTACATCACCGCCGACCACGGCATGATCGACATCCCCTTCGACGAGGAGTCGCGCATCGACTTCGACGAGGACTGGGAACTGAGCGCGGGAGTCGCCCTGTTGGGCGGCGAGGGCCGCGCCCGCCACGTCTACGCCGTGCCCGGCGCGGAGTCCGACGTGCTGACCGTCTGGCGCGAAGTGCTCGGCGAGCAGTTCTGGGTGGCGAGCCGCGACGAGGCGATCGAGGCGGGCTGGTTCGGCCCGCACGTCGAGGAGCGGGTGCGCGGCCGGATCGGCGACGTCGTCGCCGCCGCCCACGCCGACGTGGTGATCACCGCCTCGCGGGGCGAGCCGGGCGAGTCCTCGATGACCGGCATGCACGGCTCGATGACTTCCGTGGAGCAGCACGTTCCACTCCTCGAAGTACGCTCGTAAAGACCGCGGCCCGCACTGCGATCCGTACCGCAGGTCCGTGCCGCGGGTCCGTACCGCAGGTCCGTAAGCCCCCCCACACGCCTCACCGCCCGAAAGGCTCAACTCCTCATGTCCGAGCTGGTGTTCTTCTCTGGAACGATGGACTGCGGGAAGAGCACCCTGGCGCTCCAGATCGGACACAACCGGTCCGCTCGTGGGCTCCAGGGCGTGATCTTCACCCGCGACGACCGGGCGGGGGAGGGCAAGCTCTCGTCCCGGCTCGGCCTGGTGACGGAAGCGGTCGAGGCCGACGAACGCATGGATCTGTACGCGTATCTGGTCGGGCAGATCAGCCGGGGCGGCCGTGCGGACTACGTGATCGTGGACGAGGCGCAGTTCCTCGCCCCGGCCCAGATCGACCAGCTCGCCCGCATCGTCGACGACCTCGAACTGGATGTCTTCGCCTTCGGCATCACCACCGACTTCCGCACCAAGCTCTTCCCCGGCTCCCAGCGGCTCATCGAACTCGCCGACCGCATCGAGGCGTTGCAGGTCGAGGCGTTGTGCTGGTGCGGTGCCCGCGCCACCCACAACGCCCGCACGGCGGGCGGCGAGATGGTCGTCGAGGGCGAGCAAGTGGTGGTCGGGGACGTGGGCATGGCGGCCGAGATCGTCGGCTACGAGGTGCTGTGCCGCCGCCACCACCGCAAGCGGATGACCAGCGCCTCCGCACACGCGGCGGCGCTGTCCCCCGACGTTCTGCCGGTCACCACCGGCTGAGGGGTGACTCCTGGGCCAGACCTTCCGAGCACACTGTGCAAGGAGATCGCAAAGTGGCCCCTGTCGTACGGACCGTGGTGTCAGGATCACCCGAGTTTCACCGGCCCCACGCGCCGCACTTGCCCCGCCGGCGGCGTACCGACGAGTGAGCAGAGGACCCGCCATGAGCCAGAGACCGAAGACCGCGGCCAAGAACCGGAACATGACCCTTCCCGTCCTCTACGCCATCGTCGTCATCCTGGTCGGCGCGCTGGCCAACGGTACGGCTCAGGCCGTCGTCGCCGTGGTGGGCGCCGTGCTGCTGGGCCTCTACTTCGTGTTCGGGCGCCGGGGGCGTACCCGCAACTGACTGACGGGCGGGGCCGTTTCGGGTTCGGCGTCCTGGCTGCCCGCGCCTGCGGGGCGTACCACCTTGTGGTGCGGGACGGCCTTGGTCCGCAGACCGGTCAGAGCGATGAGGACGACCAGTGCGAAGGCGGCGGCGCCGAGCGCGAAGGAGAGCGTGTACTGGCTCTCGGCCGGCACCGCGGGCGCACCGGCAGGAAGACCGGGCAGCAGGCGGGCGCTCAGCAGCGCGGTGATCACGGCGCTGCCCAGCGAACTTCCCAGGGACCTGGCGATCGAGTTGATGCCGTTCGCGATGCCGCTCTGATGGGCGGGAACGCCCGCCACGATGAACGCGGGCAGGGTCGCGAAGCCGAAGCTGACCGCGATGCCGGTGAGCAGCCCCGCCGCCACGATGCCCCCGGGGCTGCCGTGGCCGACGGCCAGCCAGCCGAAGCCCAGTACCCCCGAGGCGGCCCCGGCGGCCAGGGTGACGCGGGCGCCGATCCGCCGCACCAGCACACCGCCGAACTGCGCGGCGATCAACGACGCCACGGTGCCGGGCAGCAGATAGACCACGGCGGCGTCCAGCACCGAGGCGGAGAAGCCGTACCCGGCGATCCGGTGCGGCGTCTGGACCAGGTACGAGATGCCGATGAACTGGGTGAACATGCCGAACCCCAGCAGGACTCCGGCGAGGTTGGTGAACACCACCGGCCGCAGGACGAACATCCTCATGTCCACGAGGGGTTGGCGCACCCGGCGTTCGACGAGCACCCACACGGCGGTCAGGACCGCCGCGGCTGCCAGCAGCCCCAGGCAGCGCGCCGATGTCCAACCCCAGGTGCCGCCCTGCGAGATGGGCAGCAGGAGCAGGACGAGCGCTCCGGCGAGCGTGGTCACTCCGAGCCAGTCCGTACGGCCGCCGGTGGAGGACGGCGACGGGGGGACGGCGATCGCCACGGTGGCCAGCGCGACCAGGGACAGCGCGGTCGCCAGCCAGAACACCCGGTGGTAGTCCGGGTGCGCGCCCTGGGTGAGCAGTCCCGCACCGACCAGCGCGAGGCCGCTGCCGAATGCCAGGGTCCCGCTGACCAGCCCCATCGCCCCCGGAAGCCGTCGCGCGGGCAGCTCGTCGCGCAGCACCGACAGGGCGAGCGGGAAGATCGCCGTCGAAGCCCCCTGCATCGCGCGGGCGAGGAGCAGCAACGGCAGCGAGCTGGTGGTCGCCGCCAGCGCGGACCCGACGACGGTCACCCCGAGGACGCACAGGAGCACGGGCCGCTTGCCGCGCATGTCGCCCAGGCGGCCGAGCAGCGGCGTGAAGACGGCGGCGGACAGCAAGGTCGAGGTGGCCAGCCAGCTCGTGCTCGACGGGGACAGCGACAGATCCTGCTGGACCACGGTCAGGATCGGGACGACCAGGGTCTGCATCATCGACACGATCATGGCCGAGAGGCCCAGGGCGAGAACGAGTCCGCGTCCGCCGGACTCCGTCGTGGCCGGACGGCTGTGGGTGCGTGACATCAGTTGCGCTTTCGGTCGGGTGGGGTGACACGGGAGCGAGGGGTGCGGCCCCTCGCGGAGCGGGCCGGAGCGGTGGTGTGCCGGGCGGTGGTGAGGGCCGGAGCGGTGGTGTGCCGGGTGGCGGTGTGCGCCGGAGCGGTGGTGTGTGCCGGGTGGTGGTGCGCCTAGGGGCAGGGGTGCGCGCCCGTCGTCGGTGTGGGACCGGCGCGGGCCGCTCAGCGCCGCCGGGGGAGCCCTGTCAGGCGTCCGCCCGCGCGGCGGGGGAGCCGTGTCACGCGTCCGCCCGCGCGGCAGGGGACGGGCGCCGAACCGCCCCGGTCAGCCCGCGGCGCGGGCGGGTGCGGGCAGCAGCGCCGCCAGGTCGTCGGCGAGGACGCGCAGCCCGTCCTCGGACAGGAGCGACTCCGGGTGGAACTGCGACGACCGCAGCCACTCGCCGCGCAGCGCGTGGACCTCGCCGCTGTCCGGGTCCCGGCTGACGTCGACGCCCCCGGGGACCTGCGGGCCGCTGAAGCGGTCGGCGGGGGAGAGCGCCGCGTAGGTGTTGTAGAAGCCGAGCGTGGCCGGGCTGCCGAACAGGTCGATCCGCCGCTGAACCCCCTGGTGGGGCGGGTTCTTGCGGATCAGGCCGAGCCCGAGTTCCGCGCAGAGCACCTGGTGCCCCAGGCAGACCGCCAGCAACGGCCGTCGCGCTGCGAGGAGTTCGCGGACCGTGCGGCGCAGGGCGGCGATCTTCGGGTGGTCCTGCTCGCGCGGGTCGCCGGGGCCGGGCCCCACGATCACGAGGTCGTGGTCGGCGGGTTCGTACGCCTCGTCGAAGCGCCGGACGGTGACATGCAGGCCCAGGGCGAGGAGTTGGTGGGCGAGCATCGCGGTGAAGGTGTCCTCGCCGTCGATCAGCAGGACCCGCCGGTCGGCCAGTACCTGCCGGTGGGCGCGGTGGGTCTCCTCGTCGAGCGGGTCCAGCCAGAACCTGGCGAGGGAGCGGTTGCGGTCCGCCAGGGAGTCGAGCACTGCGGGGTCCGCGGTGAGTACGGGCCCCCCGGCCGCCCCCTGCCGGCCGCCGCCGTGCAGGGCCTGGAGCACCGCCGCCGCCTTGGCGCGGGTCTCGGCGACCTCGGAGCCGGGGTCGGAGTGGCGGACCAGCGTCGCGCCGACGCCGATCCGCAGCCGGGAGCGTGCGTCGATGTCGGCACAGCGGATGAGCACCGCGGAGTCCATCCGCCTCGCACCGGCCGCGTCCCGGCCGATCACGGCGAGCACCCCGCTGTAGTAGCCGCGGCCGTCGGTCTCGTACCGGTGGATGACCCGGCAGGCGTTCTCCAGCGGGCTGCCCGTGACGGTGGGCACGAACATCGTCTCGCGCAGGATGTCGCCGACCTCGCGGGTGGTGCGCCCACTGAGGTGGTACTCGGTGTGCGCGAGGCGCGTCATCTCCCGCAGGTACGGCCCCTCCGCCCGTACCCCCGGCTCGCAGATGCGGGCCATCATCTTCAGCTCTTCGTCGACCACCATGTACAGCTCGTCGGTCTCCTTGGGGTCCGCGAGGAAGCGGAGCGTCCCGGGGACGGTCGGGCCGGCGGCGGGATAGCGGTAGGTGCCGCTGATCGGGGTCATGGTGACGGTGCCGTCGTTCAGCGCCACGTGCCGCTCGGGGGTGGCGCCCACCAGGGTGCGCGTCCCCGTGTGCACGAGAAACGTCCAGTACGCACCGGCCTCACCGGCCAGCAGACGGCGGAACACCGTCAACGCGGCCTCGGTGGGCGGACCCTGGACCGTGGCGACGAAGGAGCGCTTGATCACGAAGTTCGCGCCCTCGCCGCGGCCGATCTCCTCGCTCATGATCTTGCGGACGATGGTCTCGTACTCGGCGTCGTCGGTGTCGAAGCCGGAGCCGGCCAGCTCGAAGGGCCGGTCGGGGACGGTGGCCAGGGTCTCCTCGACACTCAGCCTGGTCTGCTCGGCCACCGTCATGGCGAGCAGCGGGGTGCCGTCGTCCTGGTGCGCGTAACCGCGCTCCGCTATCTGACGGTACGGAACCAGCACCACCAGGTCGTGGCGGTCTTCGCCGCCCTGCCCCGGCGGTCCCTGGGGCAGCGGCAGATCGCCGAGACTCGCGACCTCCGTGACGTCCCCCAGCAACAGTTCGACGTCGTCATGACCCGCCGAATGCGGTCGGTGGAGCAGTGCGAACGGCGGTGCGCCGGGACTCAAGAGGGCGCGCAGACGTGCCGTATTCATCTCATTCACGAGAACTCCCCAGAAATTCGCACGGTACCGGTCACGACCGCCACCCCTTGTCCTGCTTTTCCTTTTTCTCGCTTCTCCTGCTTCTCTCCTGCTTCCCGATCAGTCTGGCAGTCGGGCGGGTCCGCGGGCCACTACTCACATGCGCCGCGGTCTGCGGTCAACGAGTAGCGTGTCAACCGCTCCCGGCTACTCACACGGGTAGTCCTCAGGGGCTTCCCCGCAGCTAGAGTCGAAATCGACAGGCCGCGCCGAACCGTGCAGAACCGCGCCGAACCCGGCCGTTCCCGCCGGATATCCAGCCGTAGCAGAAGGCTGTGCAGGTCGTCGTCCTGCGGTAACCCGCCGGACATTTGAGATTCACCTTCGAGCTTCATTCGCTTTCGCCTCATGCACTCGCCTCATGCACTTCGCCTCATTCACTTGCGCCCCTTCCGGGGCAGCCGACAGGGGATACGGGGATCGAACCTTCATGAACGTCGCCATCAACTGGGCCGGACTCACCGAATCCCATTCCGCACTCACCGAGGACGAGATGCGGTCCTGGCGGTTGCTGCCGTCCCGTCAGCAGCCCGCCTGGACCGACGACTGGCTGGTCACCGGCATCAGGAGGGACCTCGCCCACCTGCCGGAACTCGTGGACGCCGACGAGATCCAGGCGCTGCGCTCGGCCCTCGCCGACGTCGCGGCAGGCCGCCGACAGGTCGTCCAGGCGGGCGACTGTGCCGAGGACCCGGCCGAGTGCACGCCCGTCCACCTGGGCAGGAAGACCGGCCTGTTGGACGCTCTCGCCGGGGTGATGCAGATCGGTTCCGGACTGCCGGTGCTGCGGGTGGGCCGCTTCGCCGGCCAGTTCGCCAAGCCCCGCTCCCGCCCGACCGAGGTCGTCGACGGCGTGGAACTCCCGGTCTACCGGGGCCATCTGGTCAACGGCCCCAAGGAGACCGAGGAGGACCGCAGGCCCGATCCGCTGCGGATGCTCGCCTGCCACGAGGCCGCGACCACCGCCATGACGTACCTGCGCAAGCAGCAGGAGATCACCAGGGTGCCGGTGTGGACCAGCCACGAGGCCCTGGTCATGGACTACGAGCTGCCGCAACTGCGCCGCGGCTCCGAGGGCGACATGCTGCTGACCTCCACGCACTGGCCGTGGATCGGCGACCGCACCCGCCAGCTCGACGGTTCGCACGTACGCATGCTGGCCGCGGTCTCCAACCCGGTCGCCTGCAAGGTCGGCCCCAGCATGACGGAGGAGGAACTCCTGCGGCTGTGCGAGCTCCTGGACCCGGCCCGCAGGCCGGGGCGGCTGACGCTCATCTCGCGGATGGGGGCCGGAGAGGCGGCCCGCCGGCTGCCCGCGCTGGCGGAACGGGTGCGGGAGGCGGGGCACCCGGTGGTCTGGCTGTGCGACCCGATGCACGGCAACACAGTACGGGCCGAGAACGGCCGCAAGACGCGGCTGCTCAGCTCCGTCACCCAGGAGATCGGTGAATTCCAGGCAGCCCTGCGGGAAATCGGCGTGCATCCGGGCGGACTTCATCTGGAGACCACTCCCGACAGGGTTGCCGAATGCGTCGCCGACGCGTCGGAACTGACCGGCTGCGACGGTCTCTCCACGACATTGTGCGATCCCCGGCTGAACGCGGAACAGGCAATTTCCGCCGTCGCGAACTGGAATTGAGGCACGGTCAATGTCCGAGGTGCAGAACATTTCCGCTCTCGACCGGGTGCGTGCCATCGTCGCGGAAGTCCTGGAGATCGACGTCGAAAGCGTGGAACCGGATGCGAGTTTCTACGACGAACTGGCGGCGGACTCCCTGGAGAAGGTCGAAATAGCCGTCCGGGTGGAGCGGGAATTCGATGTCCCGGTAAGCCCCGACGAGGCGTCCGGCATGACGTCGGCATCGGCCGTGCTGGCGCTGCTGCGTGCCAAGGGGAAGGTGGACCGATGACGACTGCCGTCGAGTGCCCTCCGGGGCGCGCCGGCATCGTGGTGACGGGGCTCGGCGCGGTGTCGCCCGCCGGACTCGGTCACCGGGCGCTGTGGGACGCCGTACGCGGGGGCCGGGTGACGACGGGACCCGTCACCCGTTTCGACACCTCCCGCCATCCCTCGCACCGCGCCGGGGAGATCCCCCGGTCCACGCTGTCCCGGCTCGACTCCATCGTGCCGCCGCACCGTTCGCTCGCCGCGCGCTGCCTGGCCGCCGCAGCGGCGGAAGCGGTACGGGGCGCCGGACTCACCGGGAGCGGAGGCAGCAGCCGGGGCCGCGCACGTACCGCAGGCGCTACCCGCACCGGTGTCTTCGCCGGGACGGTCATGGGCACCAGGCCGGTCCTGGACCACGGCATCACCCCCGCCGGACTGACGGCCGAGGGCTCCGAATGGGCCGAACCGGAACGGCTGCTCGACCTGGTGCCCGGGGTCGTTCCCGTGGACGGGCCCGTGGTGCTGCTGGCCTCTGGCTGTTCCGTCGGTGGCGACGCCGTGGCGTGCGGCGCCGCCGCGATCTTCGAGGGGGAGGTGGACGTCGCGATCTGCGGAGGGGCCGAGGAGCTCTCCCAGGAGGTGTTCGCCATGTTCACCACGCTGCGGGCCCTCGCCCCCGACGTCGCCCGGCCCTTCGACGGCGACCGGCTCGGCATGCAGCCCGCGGAGGGCGCCGCCGTCCTGGTCCTGGAGAGCGCCGAGCACTGCGCCGCACGCGGCGGCCGGCCGCTGGCCGTCCTCCTGGCGCACGGTGCGGCAGCCGACGCGCACCACCTCACCCGGCCGCGGCCGACCGGCGACGCCCTCGTCGCGGCGATCGGCACCTGTCTGCGGGACGCGGGCCGGGCGCCCGAGGAGATCGACTGGGTGTGCGCGCACGGCACGGGCACCCCGGCGAGCGACGGCGTCGAGGCGAGGGCGATCGCCTCCGCCCTCGGCGGGCCCGGACGGCGCAGGCCCGTCGTGTCCTCGCTCAAGGGGGTGCTCGGCCACACCCAGGGCGCGGCGGGCGTGCTCGAAGCGGTGGTGGCGGTGCACGCGCTGTCCGCGGGGCACCTCCCGGGCAACGCCACCCTCCGCAGGCCCGACCCGGCCTGCGCCGACCTGGACCTGGTGCCGCCGCAGGGGCGCCGGGCCCCCGTCGCCACCGTGCTCAGCCTCGCCTTCGGGCTGGGCGGCGGAGTGTCCGCACTCCTGCTCGGCGCGGCCGGAGGCGACCATGGGGTCTGAGAGCGTACGCACCGTCCGGCGCGGCACCGTCCGGCGCAGTACCGCCCCGCGTGGCCCCGTCCGGCCCGTCCCCGCGCGGCAGTTGGCGGTGGCCGTCGCCGGGATCGGTGTCCGGCTGCCCGGAGCCACGCGCCTGTCGGATCTGCACGCCCCGTCCGGCCTCCGCCGCTTCGCGCACGAGGCGCCGGAGCACGACCACGCGCTCGCCGCCGCGACCGACGCCGTGACAGCCGCGTCCACGAGAAACGTGCCAGGGGAGCCGGGCGCCGCCACCGCCACCGTGTGGGCCTCGTCCACCGCCGGACTCACCGCCTACGCGCAGACCTGCGCCGACATCCCGGAGTTCGGGCCGGACCGGGTCTCCCCGAGGCGATCGGCGCACTCCGCGTTCACCGCGCCCGTGACGGCGGTGTCCGTAGGCCTCGGCCTCGTCGGGCCGTACCTGAACCTGACCGGGGAGCAGGACGCCGGCGCGCACGCCGTCACCGAAGCCGTACGACTGCTGACGCAGGGCCGGTGCGAGCGCGTCGTGGTCGGAGGCTCGGCGGACACGTCCGCATGGCGCTCCGGCCCCGGCGGCGACCCGGCCGACGGCGCACTGTGCGCGGTGCTCCAGCGATACGCCCCGGACGACGGGGGCGCGACCGTCCGCCCGGTCCTCAGGGGCCGTACGGACCACCGAGGCCTCGACGCCTTCGTCCGCTCCTGCCTGGAACGCCTCGACGGGCCGCCGGACCACCTGGTCCTGTCCGCGCCCGCGACGGACACCCGCGCCGCGGGAGCCCTGGCCCTGCTGTGCGCCGCACCACTGCTGCGGATCGAGGAGCACCTCGGTGACCTGGGCGCCGCCGGAGGCATTGCCGCACTGGTCACCGCGGTCGCCCTGACGACCGCCCCCGGCCCCCTGGCGCCACCCCCCGGCCCTCTGGAACAACCGGGTCCGCGCGTCCTCGCGCTGGCCCTCGGCAGCGGCAACGCCGTCGCCCTGGAAGTGACGTCCCGAAGGAAAGGTCCGCGATGAAACTGGTGGAACTACTGGTGGGCAAGCACGTCTCGGCAGGTGCGGGTGACCGCGTCAGCCACGTGGACCCCGACGTCGGCGAGGTGACCTACGCGCGCCTCCACGACGCCGTGACCGACTACGCACAGGCCCTGCGCGAGCGCGGGGTGCCCGCGGGCACCCGGGCGCTGGTGGTGGCCGACGACTCGGTGGCGACCACCGCGGCGATCCTGGGCCTGTGGTGGCACGGCTGTGTGCCCGTGCCGGTCAGCCCCGCCCTGTCCGACGCCGAACTGCGCTTCATGGCCGCGGACTGCGAGGCCGGGTTCGCACACTTCGACCTGCCGAACGCCGCCCGGCGGGAGCTGGGCGCGGACGTCGACCGGCTGCCGCACACCACGGGCGACGAGGTCCGCACGGCCTTCGAAGCCGACGCCGGGCCCCGGGCGCAGGCTCCGGGTGCCCCGGCCGACGAGGCCGACTGGGCCGCCGGACAGCCGGCGCTGATCCAGTACACCTCGGGCAGTACGGGATCTCCCAAGGGAGTGCTGCACGCGGCCAGCGGCATCGAGGCCGTCGCCGCGTCGGTCGGCTCGCTGCTCGGTCTCGGACCCGACGACGTGGTGCTCTCCACCGCCAAGGTGTCCTTCGGGTACGGCTTCGGGAACTCCGTCGTCCTGCCGCTCGCCGTGGGCGCCCGCACCGTGGTGCTGCGCGGCGGCGTCGACGCGCACGCGGTGTACAGCGCGCTGCGCCGCCACCGGCCGACCGTGCTGTTCTCCGTACCCAGGATGTACGTCGCCCTGCTCGCCCTGGCCGCAGGTCACGGCACCGACGCGACGGCCTCGCTGCGGCTGGCGGTGACGGCGGGCGAACACTGCCCCGCCGCGCTCGCCGACCGGGTGCGCGAGACGTTCGAAGTGCCGCTGGTCAACGGCCTGGGTGCCACCGAGGCCCTGCACTTCGTCGTCGCCACCCCGCCCGCTGCCATCACCGCGGGAGCCACCGGTCTTCCGGTCCCGGGCGCCACCGCGACCGTCAGGGACGAGGACGGCGGACCGGTCCCGCAGGGAACCGAGGGCAGGCTGCACGTGTCCGGGCCCTCCGTGGCGCTCGGCTACCTCAACAGGACCGAGGCCACCCGCCGCACCTTCGCCGACCGGGGCGTCTACACCGGAGACGTCGTCCGCCGCGACGAGGCGGGCGAGCTCTGGTACCTGTGCCGCGCCGACGACCTGCTGAACATGGGCGGCTACAAGGTCGCCCCCGGTGAGATCGAGGCGGTCGTGCGCGAGGCCGGAGAAGTGGCGGAGTGCGCGGTCGTGGCCGTGAGCGACGAGAACGGACTCGACCAGGCGGTGGCCTACGCCGTCCCCGTGCCGGGCGCCGACCCCAGCGTCGTCCGCAAGGCGGTCCTCGCCCTGCTCCGCACCCGCCTGGCGGCCTTCAAGCGCCCGGCCAGGGTTGAGGTCATCGACGTCCTGCCCACCACATCCACGGGAAAGCTCGCCCGCAACCGGTTGCGGGAGTCCGCGGGACAGGAAGCGGGGGCCGCCCGATGAGCTGGGACATCACGGGCCTCGGGGCCGTCGCGAGCATCGGCGCCGACCCGCGCGCCGTCTACGACGCCCTGTGCGCGGGCCGCAGCGGCCTCTCCGACCTGCACGCGTTCGACGGGGACAAGTACCGGGCCAAGCAGGCGTACGAGATCGACGACCGCGGCCCGGACGGCGGCGACCGACCGCTGCGCGCCACCCGCTGGCTGGAGACCGCGGTCGAACAGGCCCTCGCCGACGCCGGTCTGGACTCCGGTGCAGCCGGGACCGACGACATCCCGGTCCTCGTCGGGACGACGCTGAGGGAACAGCGCTCCGCCGAACTCTGGTGGCGCGACGGCGCCCCGCTGACCGTGCGGGACCTGCACTTCGGCGGCGCGCTGCGGGACCGGTTCGGCACGGCGCAGAGCTACACCTTCGCCAACGCCTGCGCCGCCACGCTGTACACGCTGGGCATGGCCACCGACATGATCGAGCTCGGACTGGCCGACACCGTGGTGGTGGCGGGCACCGACTCGATCACGGAGAGCGCCTTCGGGACGCTCGACCGGGTCCAGAACGAGACGCCGCGCGCACTGCGGCCCTTCGACCGGGCCCGTGCGGGCATGCTGATGGGCGAGGGCTCGGTCGCCGTCGTCGTCCAGCGAAAGGGCGCCGCCCGCAAGGGAGTTCACGCCGTCGTCCGCGGCGTCAGCATGAACTGCGACGCCGCGCACCCCACCGCCCCCGACCCGACGACCATCTCCTGGGCGATCAGGGACGCGCACCGCAGGGCAGGACTCAAGGCCGAGGAGATCGACCTGGTGATGCTGCACGGCAGCGGCACCCGGCTCAACGACTCCGCCGAGGCGACCGCCGTGTCCGGAGTCTTCGAGGGCGCGGGCGCCGGCCCCCTGCTCACCGCCATCAAGTCCATGACGGGACACACCCTCGGAGGATCGGGGCTGCTCAGCCTGGTCACCGCGGCCTTCGCGCTGCGCCACGGCGTCGTCCCGCCCGTAGTGGGCCTGACCGACCCGATAGAGGAGGCGGCAGGGCTGCGCCTGGTCCGCGACCGGGCCGCCACGGCCCGACTGTCCACCGCACAGATCAACGCGTTCGGCTTCGGCGGCATCAACGCCGTGGCCGTCCTGGAGAAGGGGGACCGCCCGTGACCGCGCGGCACACAGCGGATACGGCGAAGGCCGTCGTGATCACCGGAGTGGGCACCGCCATCCCCGGCCTGACGGAAGCCGCCGACCTCCTGGCCCCCGAGGGCCCCGAGGCTCCCGAGGGCGGGTTCGACCCGGCGACCGGCCTCAAGGGCAGGGAGATGCGGCACAAGGACCGGGCATCGCGCCTCGCCCTGCGCGCCGTGGGCCCCGCCCTGAGCCGGGCGGGCCTGCTGTCCGACGACGGCGAGACGTACACGGGACCCGGCGACACCACGGCCGTGGTGATCTCCACCAACTTCGGCAACCTCGACAGCGTCTGCGACTTCGTCGACACCCTCACCGAGCACACCGTCACCGGACTGAGCCCGCTCGGCCTGCCGCACACCTCCTCCAACGTGATCGCCGGCTGGATCGCCATCCGGTACGGGATGCGCGGGCCGAACCTCACGGTGTGCAACGGGGCGACGAGCGGGGCCGACGCGCTCTACTGGGCGCGCAACCTGCTCGCCGTGGGCAGGGCCGAGACGGTCGTCGTCATCGGGGTCGAGCCGGACACCGAGCCCGTCGCCAGGCTGCTGGACGACGGCTCGGGCCGCGGGGTGCTCGACGGTGCGGCGGCACTGGTCCTGGAGTCGGCCGAGCGGGCCGCCGCACGAGGCGCCCGCCCCCTGGCCACGCTGTCCCGCAGCGTGCGCGCCGCCGACTCCGCCACGGCCGTGGCCCAGGCGGTGCAGGAGGGCGAACCCGCGGCCGGACTGTGGCTCGGTGCGGCCGGGAGCGCCGGTGCGGCCGGGGACGCCGGTGCGGCCGGGGACGCCGGTACGGACTCGCCGGTGGACCTCACCGTACGGCTCGGCCACTGCTCGGGAGCGCTCGGCGTCGTCCAGGCCGCGGTGGGCGCCGCCCACCTCGCCGCGGGCCGCCCCGGACCGGTACTGGCCACCAGCGGCGGGGGAGAGACGGACGACGCGGCTGCCGCACTCGTACTGACCGGAGTCGGTGAGGCGGCGTGAGCGCGCCGGGAGCATCCGGCCGCCGGGTGGTCGTCACCGGCCTCGGCGCGATCTCCTGCCTGGGCTCGGGCGTGCCCGCCTTCTGGCAGGGCCTCGCCTCGGGAGGGGGCGCGCCCCGGCCGGTGACCGACCCCCACGCACGTATGGCCAACCGGCTGATGTACCTGGTCCCCGAGGCCGACGTCCCCGAAGGGCCCGAACACCACGCCCACGTGGAGCTCGCCGCGGGCCCCCGGATGGCGATCGCCGCCGCCCACGAGGCGGTGTCGGACGCCGCTCTGGACGACGCGCAGCGCGAACGGCTCTGCGTCGTACTGGGCGTGGAGATGGGCAACGCGGGCCGGCACGAGGCCCGCCGGTCCGCCGCACACGACGCGTCGAACAGCCGGTCCGCCGAGCACGACGCGTCGAGCAGGTCCGCCGAGCAGGACGCGCCCAGCAGCCGGTCCGGCGACCCCGAAGCACCGTCCGGCCGGGCCGCCGGGAGGTGGTCCCCGATGACGGTGACCTCCGCCGCGGTCTCCGCCGCGATCGGCGCCACCGGCGGCAGCACCAGCGTCGGCAACGCCTGTGCGGCCAGCGGCTACGCGGCGGCGATCGCCGCCGACATGATCCGGGCAGGGGAGGCGGACCTGGTCCTCACCGGCGGCGCGGAGGGTCCCACCCGCGTGGGCATGGGCGTCTTCAACCGCATCGGCGCGGCCGACCCGGTGGCCTGCCGGCCCTTCGACACCGAACGGCAGGGCACTCTCTTCGGCGACGGCGCGGCGATGCTGGTGCTGGAGTCCGCCGAGCACGCCGAGGCGCGCGGGGCGAAGGTGTACGCGGAACTCTCCGCCGCCGCGTTCAGCTGCGACGCCCACCACCCCACCGCCCCCGACCCCGGTGGCAGCCAGGCCGTGCGCGGCATGCGCCGGGCACTGGCCGACGCGGGCCTGAAACCCGGCGACGTCGGGGGAGTGGTGCCGCACGGCACGGGCACCGAGCTCAACGACGTGGTGGAGAGCGAGGCGCTGCACGAGGTGTTCGGCGAACTCGCCGCGGAACTCCCCCTGTTCAGCCTCAAGGCCATGATCGGGCACACGGCGGGAGTCGCCGGAGCGTTCGGCGTGCTGACCGCGGCACTGATGCTGCACCACGGGCGGCTCCCGGCCAACGCGCCCGTCACCGCGCAGGATCCGCGCTGCGCGGTGTGGCTGCCGCAGGACGCTCCCGTGCCGCTGAACGCGCCCGCCGTACTGGTCAACGCCTACGCGTTCGGCGGCAACAACGTCTCGCTCGTCCTGTCGGGCGCACCGGGAGCCGCCGCATGAGCGCACTCCACGTGCTCGGGGTGGGCGTCTGCCTGCCCGGCACCGACAAACCCACCGAAGCACTGTCCCCGGCCGTCACCAGCACCCCCGGGCCCGGCTGGCTCGACGTGGCCGCCGTGCTCCCCGGGCGCGGCTACAAACGCCTGCCCCCGGCCTGCCAGTACCTGCTCGCCGCCACCGCGAACGCCCTGACGGACGCGGACGGCGCACTGTCCGCGGTCCCCGCCGAACGCCGCGGCGTCGTCGTGGGAACGGGCAACGCGGGCATGGCCCTGCTGGACGAGCAGGACCGCACCATCATCGGCCTGGGCGCGGACGCCATCGCCCCGCTGACGGCGCCGTACTTCGCGATGAGCCTGTTCGCGTCCCGGCTGGCCACGGAGCACCAGGTCAACGGCTTCACGCTGACCGTCAACTCGCCGCGCACCGCCGCCCTGGACGCGCTCCGCGCCGGCGGCAGGGCCCTGGCCGCGGACCGGGCCGACGTGCTCGTCGTCGGCGCGACCGAGGAGACGCTGCCCGCGGGCGAACCGGGCGCCGACGGCAGCGACACCGGAGCCGTCGCCCTCGTCTGCGCCCGCGCGGACGGCCGGCCCCCGGCGTCCTCGTACGGCACGGTGCGGGTGCGCGACGCCTTCCTGGCGCCGGGCACCCGACCGGGCCGCGCACTGGACCACGCCTGGCGCGCCCTCACCGAAGACGGCGACGGGACTCCCCGGGCCGACGTGGCCGTCGACGCGATCGTCGACGACTCGCCCGTCGGCGAGGCCGTCACGGCCTGGCTCGGCACCCGGTGCGCCGACCTCACCGTCTCCCCGGCCGGCGCCGGAGCGCTCACCCCGCTGCGCCACCTCGCCGCAGCGCTCGCCGCCCGGGACGGCCACGGCCGGATCGTCGTGACGGCCGCGGCGGAGGGCAACGTGGCGTTCGCCCGGCTGGACGCCCCCGTGCACGTACCCCCCATCCACCCCCAGCAGAACGGGAGCCGATAAATGATCACAGAAATCCAGGGGTCCTGGTCGCTCGTCCTGGGCGTCTCCAGCGGCTTCGGCCGGGCCGTCGCCAGGGCTCTCGCGGAACGCGGCGGCAACGTCATCGGTGTGCACTTCGACACCGCGGACGGCGCGGAGGCCGCCGAGAAGTTCGCCGACGAGCTCCGCAACACCGGAGTGTCCGCGCACTTCTTCAACCTCAACGCAGCGAGCGCGAACACCCGCAGGGAGGTGGTCGGCCAGGCCGTCGAACTCGCCGGGGACAAGGGCATCCGCATCCTGCTGCACTCCCTGGCGTTCGGCACGCTGCTGCCGTTCGCACCCGCGCCGGACGGGCCGCAGGACCAGGAGACCGTCAACTCCCGGCAGTTGGCGATGACCCTCGACGTCATGGCCAACAGCCTCGTCCACTGGACCCAGGACCTCCTCGCCGCCGGCCTGCTCCGGCGCGGCGCGAAGATCTACGGAATGACCAGCGCGGGCAGCACCCACGTCCTGGACAGCTACGGACCCGTCTCCGCGGCCAAGGCGGCACTGGAAGCCCATCTGCGCCAGCTGGCAGCCGAGTTGGCCCCGCGCGGCATCGCCGCCAACGCACTGCGCGCGGGCACCACGCTCACGCCGGCCCTGGAGAAGATCCCGGGCAGCGCCGCGTACGCCGAGGTGTGCCGGACCCGCAACCCGCACCAGCGTCTCACCGAGCCCGAGGACGTCGCCGAGGCGGTCGTCCTGCTGTCGATGTCCGACTCGTCGTGGCTCACGGGCAACGTCATCGGCATCGACGGCGGCGAGATCCTCGCCGCCTGACCCCCCTGCCACCACCGCACCCCACCCCGCGAGGCCCGGAAGATCCGGGCCGGCACCCACCCGTACGGAAGGAAACCACCACATGTCCGAGAACACCGCCGTCGCCGTCGACACCGAGGAACTGCGCTCGCTCGTCGCGGACGCACTGGAGCTCCCCGTCGAAGAGGTCGCCGACGAGGCGCACTTCGTCGAGGACCTCCAGGTCGATTCGCTGATGGCCCTGGAGATCGTCGTGAACCTGGAGAAGAAGTACGGAATCAAGGTCGCAGAGTCCGACTTCAAGGAGGTCTCCAACCTGCTCCAGGTCCGCGCGCTGGTCGACTCGAAGCTCCGGTAACCACCGTCACGAGCGCTGTCCGTGGGGCTCCCGCGCCCGTCGCGGGGCCCCGCGCAGCCGGCCGGCCAACGCCCCCCGAAAGACCGACCCGCAAGCCCACCGAAAGGCAGCAACATGTCAGACGGCGCACGACCGGTCGCCCTCGTCACCGGCGGATCCCGAGGCATCGGAAGGGCCGTGGTCACCCGGCTCGCCCGCGACGGCTTCGACGTGGCGCTCTGCTACCGCTCCGACACGGGCGCGGCCGAGCAGGTCGCCAAGGAGGCCACCGCGCTCGGCGCACGGGTCCTCACCCAGTCGCTGGACGTCGCCGACCCGGCCGCGGCGCGCGAGTTCGTCACCCGGACCGAGGAGGACCTCGGCCCGCTGGACGCCGTGGTCACCAGCGCGGGCATCGTGCGGGACAACCCGCTCGTGCTGATGGAGGACGACCAGTGGCGTGACGTCATCTCCACCAACCTCGACGGCACCTACACCATCTGCCGCGCCTCGGTCTTCTCCTTCATGAAGCGCCGCACCGGCACCATCGTGACCATGTCGTCCGTGGCGGGCGTGTACGGCAACGCCACCCAGAGCAACTACGCCGCTTCCAAGGCCGGCATCATCGGCTTCTCCCGCTCGCTGGCCAGGGAGGTCGGCAAGTACGGCATCCGCGTCAACTCCGTCGCCCCCGGCCTCATCGAGACCGACATGACGGCCGACATGACCGACGCCGTCAAGAAGCAGATCCTGGGCAAGGTCCCGCTGGGACGCTTCGGGGCGGCCGACGAGGTCGCCGACCTGGTCTCCTTCCTGGTGTCCCCGCGCGCCGCGTACATCAGCGGCCAGGTGCTCGGCATCGACGGAGGTCTGGTGGTGTGAGCGGCACCAGCGGTACGAACCGCCGCACGCGCCGCGCGGAACCGGGCGGGGGGCCCGCCGCGCTGCTCACCGCGCCCCTCGACGCCCTGCGCACCGCGTACACCGCCTTCCACCCGCCCAGGCCCGAACGCAGGCGCCGCCCTGAGCAGTTCGGGCTCGGGGCGCAGGAGGTGACCGTCCCCGCGGGCAGGGCCGGCCGGACACTCGCCGGCTGGCTCTGCCGGGGCGAGCGGACGGACCGCGTGGTGCTGCTCGGCCACGGACTCGGCCTGGACAAGTCCCGCAGCCTGCCCTACGCCCGCTACCTGCACCGGGCCGGACACACGGTGCTGCTGTTCGACTACCGCAACCACGGCGACAGCTTCCAGGACCGCTCGTTCACCGGCTTCGACCGGAGGTTCGGGCACGACACCGTCGCCGCCGCCCGGTACGTGAGCGCCCTGCCGGAGTACGCGGGCGCGCGGCTCGTCCTGTACGGCTTCTCGCTCTCGTCGTTCGCGATGCTGCGCGCGCTGCGGACGCTGCACCCGGTCGTCGACGCGGTGGTCTGCGACAGCGGGCCCGCCTGCGACCCCCCGGCGATCTCCCCCAACCTGCTGCGCGAGGGGCTGCTCCCGCTGCCGCAGCGCTCCCGCGGCGGAAGGGCGGGGGCGCTCGCCCAGCGGTCCTTCGAACTGTTCAACCACCTGACCATCGGCGGCGCCGACTGGCCGCCCGCCCCGGCCGCACCCGGCTACGCCACCACCCCGATGCTGTTCATCGGGGGCGGCGCGGACGCCGTGGTGCCCGCCGACGAGATCCTGCGGCTGGCCCGCCGCTACCCGCAGGCCCAGACCCTCGTGCTCCCCGAAGCCCGCCACCTGCGCGGTCTGTGGACCGACAAGGAGCGCTACACCTCGACCGTCCTGGAGTTCCTGGACCGTGCCTGCGCCCGGACCGGGAACGGCCCGCGGACGGTCGCCGATCCGACCGGGACGGTGCACCGATGAGACTCGGACTGAACCTGCGTTACCTCGGCAACCTCGGCGCGGGCGCCGACCCGAGGACCTCCGCCGGGTACGTACGGGAGGCGGAGCGGCTCGACTACGCGGTGGCCTGGACCGCCGAGGCCTTCAGCTCGGACGCGGTGTCCCTGCTCGGCTACCTCGCCGCGCAGACCAGCCGCATCGACCTCGGCACGGCCGCCATGCAGATCCCGGCCCGCAGCCCCGCCATGACCGCGATGACCGCGACCACCCTCGACATCCTCTCCGAGGGCCGCTTCCGGCTCGGCCTGGGCGTCTCGGGGCCCCAGGTCGCCGAAGGGTGGCACGGGGCGCGCTTCGACAAGCCGCTGGCGCGCACCCGCGAGTACCTGGACATCGTCCGGATGGCACTGCGCCGCGAGGACGTCGTCTACGACGGTGCGCACTACCGGCTCCCGCTGCCCGAAGGACCGGGCAAACCGCTGCGCCTCGGCACCCGGCCGCGCCGCGCGGACGTGCCGGTCTACCTGGCGGCGGTCGGCCCGCGCAACGTGGAACTGGCGGGGGAGATCGCCGACGGCTGGCTGTCCGTGTTCTTCCAGCCCGAGACCGTCGCCGAGCACCTGCCGCTGCTGCGGGCCGGCCGGGAGAGGGCGGGCAAGGACCTGGCGGGGTTCGACATCGTCTCCTCGATGCCCGCGGTCGTCGGCGACGACGTGGCCGCGTGCGCCGACCGCGTCCGCATGTACACCGCGCACTACCTGGGCGGCATGGGCTCCCGCAAGGAGAACTTCTACAACCGCCTCGCCGCCCGCATGGGCTACCAGGACGCCGCACGGCGCGTCCAGGAGCTGTACCTGGAGGGCCGCCCGCGCGAGGCAGCCGCGGCGATCCCCCAGCGGTTCCTGGAACGGACCTGTCTGCTGGGCCCCGTCGAGCGCATCGCCGACACCCTGCGGGAGCACGCGGCGGCGGGCGTCACCACGCTCTCCGCGATGATCTTCCCCGCCGACGCGGAGGACGGCCTGCGGACCCTGCGCGCCCTCGCCGACGCGCTGGACAAGGCGGGCGTCGGCTGACGCGCGCACCGTGTCCCCGCCCCCGTAACCCAGCCCCGTACCTCAGCCCCCGTACCCCCGACCTCCAGGAAAGGCACGGTCACCCGTGTACGACGTCATAGTGGTGGGAGCGCGGGCCGCCGGCTCCCCGACAGCGATGCTCTTCGCCCGCGCCGGATACCGCGTGCTGCTGCTGGACCGCATCCGCCATCCCCGCGACACCCTCTCGACCCTCTACATCCACCAGCCGGGCGTCGCCCACCTGAACCGGTGGGGAGTGCTCGACGCGGTCGCCGCCACCGGCTGCCCGCCGCTCGACCACGCCCGTCACCAGGTCAAGGACGTGGTGCTCGAAGGCTGTTCGTGGCCGGCCGACGGCATCAGCGCCGCGTACGCCCCGCGCCGCTACCTGCTGGACCGCATCCTCACCGAGGCGGCCGTCGCGTCCGGTGCGGAGTTCCGCGAACAGTCCACGGTCGACGAGCTGGTCTTCGAGGGGGGCCGGGTGGCCGGTGTCCGCTACCGGTCGGGCCGGCGGCAGTTCGAGGAGCGGGCCCACCTGGTGGTGGGCGCGGACGGCATGCGCTCGAAGGTCGCCGAACTCGCGGGCGCCGGTATCGAGTCCGAGGATCCCATGCTGACCTGCGCGTACTACTCGTTCTGGTCGGGAATCGACACCGGCACCGGCTTCGAGGTGTACGAGGGCACCCGCAAGTGGGCCGGCTTCGTCCCCACCAACGACGGACTGACCCTGGTCGGCACCTACTTCCCGATGGCGGAGTACGACCGGGTGCGCGCGGACGCCCGCAGCGCCTACCTGGAGAACATCTCCGCGATCACGCCCGCGCTGGCCGACCGGATGGCCGGCGCGACGCAGGAGGACCGGCTCTTCGGCACCGGGGACCAGCGCAACTTCTTCCGTCGGGCAGCGGGCTCCGGCTGGGCGCTGGTGGGGGACGCGGGCCACCACAAGGACTCGCTCACCGGCAAGGGCATCACCGACGCCTTCCGGCAGGCGACCGCGCTCGTCGAGTGCGTCGGCGACGGGCTGCGGGACGGGCCCCTGCTGGACAAGGCGCTGAGCCGGTACGGCGAGCGCCGGGACGACCTGGTCATGGACGGCTACCGGGACACCCTGGCCGCGGCCGAGCTGCGTCCCGGCCGCCGGCTGCCGCTGATGCGCGCCATCGTGGGCGACCCGGGGATGACCGCGCGGTTCTTCTCCACGATCTCCGGGGTGCTGCCCTCCAGGGAACTGATGACACCTGAGCTGCGGGAGCGCGTGGGGGCGTGACGGGCCGCCGCCCCGGTGCGGCAGAGCGCGCCCGGGGCGGCCGCGGACCAGGGACCCGCAGCAGGGTCGGAGCCCAAGGGCCCCGCGGCAGGGTCGGGGCCCGGCAGCACCGTCAGAGCCCGGCCACCTCCGGATTGGCCGCCACCGAGCGGAAGGCCTCCCGGGGGTCGGAGACGAGCCTGCGGGCGTCCAGGTCGAGGATGCCGCCCACGTTGAAGACCTCCGCCACGAGCGTGCCGTCGGCCCTGGTCATGGTCTGCTCCACCCGGAAGCTCTTGCCCTCGCCGAAGACGAAGACGCAGTTGATGTCCACCTCGTCACCGGCGACCACCTCGCGGTGGTACTTGATGGTCGTCTCCAGATTGACCGGGCTGACGCCCTTCTTCAGCAGGTCGCTCTGGTTGATCCCGGCCGCGCGCAGCAGTTCCCAGCGCGCGTGCTCGGCGTGCTGGAGGTACACGTTCCCGTTGAGGTGTCCCTGCGCGTCGGTCTCGTAGACGCGAACGGTGACCCGGACCGTGAACGGCTTCGCCATGTTCTTCCTTTCTGAGGTGCGCACTTCATGCGCCGTGGGTGACGTGGCGGGCGACTTCCACCCGTGAACCGATGCCGAGTTTCCGGAAGATCGCCCTGAGGTGGTAGTTGACGGTGTGGGGGGACAGCCTGACCCGCCGCGCGACCTGGCGGTTGGTCAGCCCGTCGCTGACCAGGTGGGCGATGGTGCGCTCGGTCTCCGAGAGCGCCTCCCAGCCCGCGGTGGCGGTCCTGCCCCGGCGGGGAGCGCTCGCGACGGGCGTCCCGTGCTCCTCCATGAAGGCCCGGATCCGCTCGATGTCGCCCTGTGAGCCGATCTGTACGAAGCGCCGCAGCGCGGACCGCAGCGCGGCGGCGCCGAGGGCGCCGTTCTTCTCCTCCTGCGCGCTCAGCAGTACCCCCAGGTCCTCCTCGGCGAGCGCCCCCGCGCACGGGCTGACGTGCTCGTGCGCGGCCGTGCGCAGCGCCTCGGAGTCCCGCTCCAGCAGCCCCCTGGCGTGCAGGGCGGTGACGGCCAGGGTGGGACGGCCGGGGTTGGCCGCGGCGAACCTCTCGGCGGCCGTCACCACGGTCGAGGCGAGCGGCATGTCGTCCGCCGCGAGTGCGAGCCTGACGAACCAGGCCGCGGCAGCCGCCTCCTCGACGAACAGCTGGGGCGAGGTCAGGAGATGGGTGTACCTGGTGGTCAGCAGCTCCGCCGTGCGCCGCGGGCTCAGCTGCGCGGTGGCCACCAGGCACTCCCCCCAGTCGAAGTGGATCGAAGGGAAGACGGTGCTGTCGGCGCCGACGGCCGCCCGGCAGCGCCACACGTAGTCGGCGGCGGACGCCAGGTCGCCGCGGCGCAGCGCGACCAGGATCAGCACCGCCTGGCCGACCGGCACGCTCCAGCCGCCACCGGTCTTCGCCGCGATCTCAAGACCGGTCCTGGCGGAGTCCTGGGCCTCCTGGAGCCGGCTGGACTGGAGCAGCAGCATGGCCCTGGCGATCAGCGGCGTCGCCGTGTGCGGGGGGCCGAGCGCCTCGGCCTCCCTGCGGGCCGCGCCGATCAGCTCCTCCGCCTCCTCGAACCTGCCGATGTCGGACAGCTTGGTGGCCAGCGCCAGCTTCACGTACGGGGACCACATCGGCGGGGTGGCCGGGCCGAGGCGCTGGACGGCGCGCTGCCCCCAACCGAGTCCCTCGGTGAGGTTTCCCACGGCCCATTCCAGGTTGGACATCACGACGGTGGCGGTCACCGCGTCCGCCTCGTCGTCGCGGCCCCGGTGGGTGTCGAGCAGCGCCCGCGCACGGGTGGTGGCGCGCTGCACGCCGTCGGCGAAGAGCGAGACCGTGTTGCGGGTGACCCGGTCGGCCCGGTCCGCGAGCGGAGCGTCGGAGCTCCCGGTGAGCTCCACGTCGGCGTAGTGCGCCTGCAGCATGCCGGTCAGCCCGGCCCGCAACTCGTCGGCGAGCCCCAGCGGCAGGGGCTCGGTGCGGGTGCTGCGGGCCATCAGCAGGGCGGGCAGCAGCCGTTGGGCGAGCCCGGGCCCCGTGGACGACGCCGGGAGGGGGGCCGGCGCAGGCAGCGGGGCGGGCGTCTCCACGGAAGCCGGTACGGGGGCGCCGGGCGGGCGGCCTCCGGCGACCGGGTGGCCCCCGGTGACCAGGAGCTCCGGCGGCATCGGCACCTGGAGGCAGTGCTGGCTGCGCAGGGCGCTCACGTCCTGGCGCAGCGCCTGACGGACCGCGGCGGGCAGCGCCTCGGCGACGGAACGCCGCACCAGCTCGTGCTGGAACACCGTCTGCTCGCCCGGGCAGATCAGCAGCCCCGAGGCGATGGCCTCGTTCAGCGCCGGAAGCATCGACGCCGTGGTCTCCCGGAGCATCGAGGCGACCTCGACGACCATGAAGGACCCGCCGACGGCCGCGGCCACCTGGACGAGTTGGCGGGCCTTGTCCGACAGCGATTCCAGCCAGTGCTGCGCCAGGTCGCGCACCCGCCGCGGGATGCGTGCGTCCGTCAACCGGGCCCGGTCGTGGGAAATCTCCACGGAGCCCTCTTCACGCAATCCGTGGATCAGCTCCACGATCAGGAGCGGATTTCCCCCCGCGCCGGAGATCATCTCGGCCAGTTTCACATCGGGAACGGCCCCGAGAATATCGGCGGCGAGCTCTGTCGAAGAGGATTCGGAAAGCCTGCCGAGCTCAATTCGCTGACATCCGGCGAATTCACTGGAAAGACGGCGAATCGATTGGTTCTGCGATCCCGTACGAAGGCCGATTATCCGGATGAGGGGCGCCGTACGAGAATTACTCGGAGGCTCGTAATGGGCCAGTGAAGCAACTGCCTCGGTCAATTCCTCGGGGACGTTGTGCAGGTTGTCCACCACTACCAGCCGGGGCTTGGAGCTCACGGCGGCGGAGTCGAGCACCGCCATGAGGGACGCCGTCTCCTGCCGTCCCGCCGGCCCGCCCGCGGCGGGGTTCAAGAACGAGGAAACAGTGAAGTCGAGCCGTTCCGCGGCCCGTTGGGATTCCAGCAGCAACCGGGACTTGCCCGTTCCCGACGGCCCCTGGACGGTGAAGGTGCCACTGCTTCCCGCGGCACCTGCGGCGAGTAATTGCGCTATTCGATCTATTTCTGTTTTCCGGCCGACAGTCCGAATCAATTCAGTGCGTTCTGTCATGGCGCCTTAAAATATCGGTTCAAGTGAAGGCCTGGGCATCGGGACGGAAGACGGCGGGTGACAAGACACGGAATTCTCCCTCCGCAACTGCGGTCGAATGGCAGGCTAACGCCTTGCTCCAGACTGGCATGCGGACCGTCCGAAAGCGGAGACGGCCCGTCTAATTTAACATGTGACCTTCGTCTCAGTTCCAGGATTTCCGTAAAATTTACCTGGTTCCGAAGAATGGGTCTTTTTGTGTCGTGTTCCATGTGAACGGGATGTGTCCACGGTCTGCCGATGAATTCACGCCCCGCCGATGGATTCCCGCCATTGTCCGGGCGACAGGTTTCGAGGAGCGCCGCAGGGAGAACGCGGAGCTAGGACGCCGTCCGTACGATCGTGAACACCGCGCCCTCCGGGTCCGAGACCACCGCGGTCCGCCCGGTCGTGCTCTCGCGCGGCGGCTGAAGGACATGGCCGCCCAGGTCGGAGACCAGGCGGGCCGCCCCGTCGGTGTCCTCGACCTCGAAGTACGTCATCCAGTGCGCGCCCCGGTCGCGGGGCAGCGCGTGGCCCACGCCGTGCAGCGAGGCCACCGGTTTCCGGCCGACCAGCAGCGTCGTGAAGTCGAAGTCGGCCGAGACGACCGCCTCCGTCTCGTATCCGAACACCGCCTGGTAGAACTTCGCGATGCCGGCCGTCTCACGCGTCACCAGCTCGTTCCAGACCGGCGTCCCCGGCGCCCCGGCGACTGCCGCGCCCGGGTGCGACGCCGCCTGCCAGAGTCCGAAGACCGCGCCCGCGGGGTCGGCCACGAGCGCCATCCGCCCCGCGTCACCCGCGTCCAGCGGACCGACCGCGACGGTGCCGCCGCTGCTGGTGACCGCCTGCGCGCTCGCCCCCGCGTCGTCGGTCGCCAGGTAAGGCGTCCAGGCGGTGGGCAGGTGCCGGTCGGCGGGCAACTGCCCGATGCCGGCGACCTCGTGCCCGTCGAGCAGGGCCCGGACGTACGGGCCGAGCTGCTGGGGCCCCGGCCGGAACTCCCAGCCGAACAGGGCCCCGTAGAACTCCTGGGTGCCGGTCAGCCGGTGCACCATCAGACTCACCCAGCACGGGGTGCCGGGCGTGTGCCGTGCGGCAGCCTCGGTCATCGTCTTGTCTCCTCGGACCATTCGTGGTGGCCGTAACAGGATGACGACCGGTGCACGAAAGCGCACCAAGTCGTTACGGGGCGTGCACGCCGTTGTGCGGTACGGATTCGTGCCCCGTGCAGATGCTTGCACCACCCGACGCGCGGCGCGCCCCGGCCGCGCCGCGCGCCGGGTTTCGACCTCGTTACGAGACGGTCGGGCCCGAGGTACGTTCCGGGCCGGCCGACCGCTGCGCAAGGATGGCCCCCATGAACGCCATCATCTCCGCAGCCGACCTCGCGAGCGAGTCGGCAGGACCCCGCCCGCCCGTCCTCCTCGACGTCCGCTGGCAGCTCGGCGGCCCGAATCTGCGCCCCGCATACGAGGCCGGGCACCTGCCGGGCGCGGTCTTCGTCGACCTGGACGCGGAACTCGCCGGAGCACCCGGAGCCGGCGGACGGCACCCGCTGCCCGACCCGGCGGCCTTCGGCGCGGTGATGCGCAGGGCGGGAGTCCGCGCGGCGACGCCGGTCGTCGTGTACGACGGCGGGCTCGGCTGGGCGGCGGCGCGCGCCTGGTGGCTGCTTCGGTGGTCCGGGCACCAGGACGTACGCGTGCTGGACGGCGGGCTCGCGGCCTGGGAGGGCGAGCTGTCCACGCGGCTCCCGACCCCGTCCGAGGGAGATTTCCAGCCAGTACCGGGAGGGGTGGGGCTGCTGGACGCCGACGCCGCGGCGGAACTCGCGGATCGCGGGCTGCTGCTCGACGCCCGGGCCGCCGAGCGCTACCGGGGCGACGTCGAGCCCATCGACCGTATCGGCGGCCACATCCCGGGCGCGGTCTCCGCCCCCACCAGCGAGAACACCGCGGCCGACGGCCGCTTCCTGTCCGCGGCGGAGCTGAAGGAACGCTTCGGGGCGCTGGGCGCCTCGGGAGCGTCCGCCGTCGGCGTGTACTGCGGGTCCGGGGTCTCCGGCGCCCACGAGGTGCTGGCCCTGGAGATCGCGGGCATCCCGGCGGCGCTGTACGCGGGCTCCTGGTCCCAGTGGTCATCGGACGAGTCCCGGCCGGTGGCCACCGGCCCCGAACCCCGCTAGCCGTACGCACGACGAGGGGCCCGTACGCCGGACGTACGGGCCCCTCGCCATGACGACGTACCGCCGTCTACTCCTGCTTCTTGCGGCGCGTACCGAAGACGATCTCGTCCCAGCTGGGCACCGCGGCCCGGCGACCAGGACGCACTCCGTCCGCCTCCGCCTGCCGGTCGGTCGTGCCGACCAGACGGTCCCTGTGCCCGGCCACGGCGCGCGGCATCAGCACGTCCGCGTACGCCGCTCCCGCACCGGCGGACGCCGCGGGCGGCTCCTCGGGCACGGACTCCTGCTCGTCCAGGTCGATCGGGGACGGGGGCTCGGGAGGCGCGGGCGGAGCGGGTCGTTCCGGTACCACCATGTCGCCCCGGAAGCTGGGCACCGCCTCAAGAAGGCTGGTCAGCGAGTCGCGGTCGTTGCTGCCCTCGTCGGCCTCCAGCGCGGCCGGCGGCGCGGGCCGCTCCATCGGCCGGTCCAACTGCCGGTCCAGGGCGCGGTCCAGTGGACGCTCCAGGGAACGGTCGAGGGCGCGGTCCAGCGGCCGGTCGCGCGGCAGCCGTGCGATCCGGGGCACGAACGGGAAGCTCGGCTCGGGCGCCGCCGGGATGTCGTCGCTCTCGCCGATCAGCGAGCGCGCCTCGTCGTCCACGGCCGCGACCAGCCTGCGCGGCGGGTCGTAGGTCCAGCTCGCCGAGTGCGGTTCGCCCGCGACCCGGTAGACGAGGAGGACTTCCCAGGTGCCGTCGTCGCGGCGCCAGGAGTCCCACAGCACGGTCTCCTTGTCGGCGCCGCGCAGCAGCAGACGCTCCTGCACCGCCTCGCCGAGCTGGGGTCCCGCGTTCTCGCCGGGGCGGCGGACCGGAGTCTTCCTGGCGCGCTCGGCCATGAACGCGCGCTCGGCGAGCACGGGGCCCTCGAAGCGGCGCACCCGGTCGACCGGGATACCGGCCATCTGGGCGACCTCTTCGGCCGAGGCTCCGGCTCGTATCCGCGCCTGGATGTCGCGAGGGCGGAGGTGACTCTCCACCTCGATCTCGATCTGGCCGAGGCGGGCGCGGTCGTTGCGGACGGCGGCACGCAGTCGCTCGTCGATCGGAAGCGTGTACTCCGTGCTGTCCGCAGCCTTCAAAACCAGCCGTGTGCCGTCGTTGCTGACGGCCACGACACGCAGTTCGGGCATGGGGACCTCCCGGGTGGTGCCTGCCGACGTCACGTGCGTCGCTGCTTCCGCTAGTCGAGTGTGGCCTGCCCGGGTGCAGCCTGCCACTACCTTGCCGTGTTGCCCGGCGTGTCGGGCGTTGCGCCCTGGTTCGCCGTTATGGCACGGTGACCTGTTGTCGACGCAAAGTAACCATTGGTCACCCTGTGTAGCAGGTACCCGTCGATGCCGTGGCGCCGCCGGTGCGAGTGCCGTTCGGCCCCCTCCCGAAGGGCCCGGACGCCCATGGGGGAGACCGGATCCAGGGCTCGCCACAGTACTCCATTCGGGCCACATGGGTGGACCGGCGCGCCACCGAAGTTCTCCCCGTGAACGGGAGTTGCCAAGCCTCCCGCGGAGTCAACTCCGTGAGCCCCCTCCTGCCCCGCGGGCGAGGTGTGACGCCCCCGGGTGTCCTGATTCACAGAATGAGCAGAATCGGAACTTTTGACTTCGCCCAAATGTCCCTTCCTGTAGCAAGGTGCAACGGATGGGCAAACAGAGGCTGTAGATGGACAAGAAGCTGGATACCGGTTCAGAACCGGCCAAGCGCCGCATCGACCTGAGCGTGGCGCAGGTCGCGGGCAGCGCCGTGGCCGCCGTGGTCGCGGCCGTGCTGGCGTCCAAGCTGGGCGTGTACGGAACGGTCATCGGCGCCGGTGTGGTCAGTGTGGTCGCCACCAGCGGCGGAACGATTTTCCAGCACTTCTTCAAGCGCACCGGCGAGCAGCTCCGCGAGGTCACCGTCCACGCGAAGCCGAAGGGCCGGCAGCCGTACGTGGACGGCGCCACGCGGGTGCTGCGTTCGGTCGAGGTCCCGGCGGGCCTGGGTGCGGGGCAGCCGTCGGGGGACGGCGGGTTCACCGAGGGCACCGTGCACGGCACCCGCGTGCGTGGCTGGAAGCGGTCGGCGGTCGGGGCCGCGGTGGTGTTCGCGGTGGCGATGGGCGGGATCACGACGTACGAGCTGGTCGCGCAGGAGGACCTCAGCGGTGGCGCGGGCACCAGCGTGGGGAACTTCGTCCGCGGCGGCGGCGAGCAGAAGGCCCCGCCCGCCCGGCAGCCCACCACCGGCCCGGACGGCAGCACCCCGGACCAGGACCGGACCCCCGGCAAGGACGCCGGCAGCCGGACCCCCGGCCCCGGCACGGGCACGGGTGCGGGAACGGGCGAGACCGGCAAGGAGACGCCGGGACCCGGCGCCACCACCACCCCCGACCCGGACGCGAGCAAGGGCACCCCGAGCGGTGGCGGCGAGAGCCCGCCGCCGACTCCGCCCGCGAAGGAGACGCCGAAGGACGGCGGGGGCCAGGGCGACGGCGGCGACGGCAGGAGCGGCGAAGGAAAGGGTGCGGACGGGGCCGACGGCGCCCGGAGTGCCGCCGGTGGCGCCCAGCGCGCCCCCGCCTCCACCGGGGACGCCCAGGCCCCGTAACGGCCCGTCACGCGCCCGCCGCAGCCCGTCCGTCAGTCGCCCAGCACCCGCCGCAGGTAGTCGTTGCCGAACAGCCGGTCCGGGTCGAGCCGGTCGCGTACCGCCGTGAACTCCGCGAAGCGGGGGTACGCGGCGGACAGGTACTCGGCGTCGCGGGTGTGCATCTTGCCCCAGTGCGGACGGCCGCCGTGCGCCGTCATGATGCGCTCGACCGCGGTGAAGTAGCCCTGGAAGGGTGTGCCCTTGTACATGTGGACCGCGATGTAGGCGGTCTCCCGGCCGGACGCGGTCGACAGCGGGATGTCGTCGGCGGGGGCGGTGCGCACCTCCACCGGGAAGCTGATCCTCAGCGGCGAGCGCTCGACCATCGCCCGCACCTCGCGCAGCGCCTGTACCGCCGCCTCGCGCGGGACGGCGTACTCCATCTCCACGAAGCGGACCCGGCGCGGGCTCGTATAGACCTTGTACGGAATGTCCGTGTACGTACGGGCGGACAGGGCGCGGCTGGCGAGCTTGGCGATCGCGGGGACGGTGCGCGGCACGGCCCGGCCGAGCGAACAGACCACCTGGAAGAGCCCGTTGGACATGAACTCGTCCTCGATCCAGCCGGCCACCTTTCCGGGCGGGGCTGCGGGACCCATGCTGCGGTTGTTGCGCTTGGTGCTGCAGTTTCCCGTGTGCGGGAACCAGTAGAACTCGAAGTGCTCGTTCTCGGCCACGAGCGCGTCGAACTCCGAGGTGACCCTGTCGAAGCTCATCGGCTCCTCGCGGGCGGTCAGGAAGAAGACCGGCTCCACGGCGAAGGTGAGCGCGGTGACGATGCCGAGCGCGCCGAGGCCCAGCCGGGCGACCGCGAAGACCTCCGGATTCTCCTTCTCGGAGCAGGTGAGGACGCGGCCGTCGGCGGTGAGCAGCTCGACCGCCTTGATCTGGGCGGAGAGCGAGGCCGACTCGCGTCCGGTGCCGTGGGTCCCGGTGCTGGTGGCGCCGGCCACCGTCTGCTCCATGATGTCGCCCATGTTCGTCAGCGACAGGCCCTCGCGGGCCAGCGCGACGTTGAGGCGCTTGAGCGGAGTACCCGCCTCCACGGTGACCGTGCCGGCTTCGCGGTCGATGCGCCGGATGCCGGTGAGGAGGTCGGGGCGGACGTGCACGCCGTCGGTGGCGGCGACGGCGGTGAAGGAGTGGCCCGTGCCGACCGGCTTGACCTTCAGGCCTTCGGAGGCCGCCCTGCGTACCGTCTCGGCGAGTTCCTCGACCGAGGAGGGGGTCACCGCCCGCGCCGGGCGGGCGGTGACGTTGCCCGCCCAGTTATGCCACGCGGTGCTCGTCTTCGTGGTGTCGCTCATCGGCGCCGTGCCCTCCCCGAGTCGGTGCCGGCCTGCCCAGCCGGCGGTACCCCAGGAACGCCACCGCGGCCGCGAGCGCCCCCGACGCGACGGGCACCACGTACGCCGCGTCCGCCCCCATCCCGTCGACCGCCCACCCTGCGGCGGACGATCCGAGCGAGACGCCGACGGCGAGACCCGTACTGGTCCACGTCATGCCCTCGGTCAGTTTGGTGCGGGGTACGTGCTGTTCGACGAGGGCCATCGTGGTCACCATCGTCGGTGCGACGGAGAGGCCCGCGACAAAGAGCGCCACGGCCAGAAACGGCAGGTTCCCGGCCAGTTGGAGGGGGATCATACTCACGGCCATCGCACACACACCCAGCAGCCACCTCTTCGTGGGGGAGCCCTTGAGGTGCAGCAGCCCGAACACCGCGCCCGCCAGGCACGATCCGGCCGCGTAGGCAGCCAGCACCAGGCTCGCCGCCGCCTTGTGGCCCTGCTCCTCGGCGAACGCCACGGTGACCACGTCGACCGACCCGAAGACGGCCCCCGTCGCGACGAAGGTGGCCACCAGGACCTGGAGCCCCGCCGACTTCAGCGCCGAACCGCCGTTGCCGCCGGGCCGGCGCGGATGCGGAGCCGGCTCCGTGGCGCGCTGCGAGGTCAGCCAGAAGACGCCCACCAGCAGGAAGACGCCCGCCACCAGCGGCCCCGCCTCCGGGAACCACGCGGTGGAGAGCCCGATCGAGACGATCGGCCCGAAGATGAAGCAGACCTCGTCGGCGATGGACTCGAAGGAGTACGCCGTGTGCAGGTCGCGCGGCGAGCCCCGGTAGATCGCCGCCCAGCGGGCCCGGACCATCGACCCGACGCTGGGCACCGTGCCCGCGCCCGCCGCGAACACGAACAGCGCCCAGTCGGGGGCGCCCTGCTGGGCGCAGACCAGCAGCCCGGCGACCGCGACGGCGGCGACCAGCGTCGCCGGGCGCAGCACCCGGCCCTGCCCGTGCCGGTCGACCAGCCGGGAGATCTGCGGGCCGAAGACGGCGGCGGACATCGCGAGCGTCGCGGCGAGCGCGCCCGCCAGCCCGTAACGGCCGGTGAGCTGGGAAATCATGGTGACGATGCCGATGCCCATCATGGACAGGGGCATCCGGCCGAGCAGGCCGGCCGCCGAGAACCCCTTGGAGCCGGGGGCGGCGAATATGGCGCGGTAGGGACTGGACAACTGTGGTTCCGCCGATCCGGCGCGCACTGGGGGCAGGCGCCGATAACACATGTAAGTGGTTCGTACAGATATCCGTACAGGTTACGTACCGGAACAGCGCCGCGACAGTGTGATCTGTGTCGGGTGCAGGCGCTCCGGGGGCGGGTGGCAGGATCGGGGGCATGCCTGATCAGCCCGACGCAGTCCTCGAAACGGCGCCCGACGCAGCGCCCGACCCGGCCCCTTACGACGCCCTGCTGCTGCTCTCCTTCGGCGGCCCGGAAGGCCCGGACGACGTGGTCCCGTTCCTGCAGAACGTGACCCGCGGCCGGGGCATCCCCGAGGAGCGCCTCAAAGAGGTGGGGCAGCACTACTTCCTGTTCGACGGGATCAGCCCGATCAACGAACAGAACCGGCAGCTGCTCGACGCCCTCCGCGAGGACTTCGCCGCGCACGGCCAAGGCGGCCTCCCGGTCTACTGGGGCAACCGCAACTGGGCCCCGTACCTGACCGACACCCTGCGGGAGATCACGCGTGACGGTCACCGCCGCATCGCCGTCCTCGCCACCAGTGCGTACGCCTCGTACTCCGGCTGCCGCCAGTACCGCGAGAACCTCGCCGAGTCGATCGCCCTCCTCAAGGAGGAGGGCCTGGAGCCGCCGCGCGTCGACAAGCTGCGGCACTACTTCAACCATCCCGGCTTCGTACGACCGATGGTGGACGGCGTCCTGAAGTCCCTGGCCGAACTCCCCGATGCCGTGCGCGCGGGCGCCCACCTCGCCTTCACCACGCATTCCATCCCGACAGCGGCCGCGGACACCTCGGGCCCGGTGGAGGAGCACGGCGAGGGCGGTGCGTACGTCGCCGAGCACCTGGACGTCGCCCGGCTGATCGCCGAGGCCGTGCAGGAGGCGACCGGCGTCGCGGACCGCCCCTGGGAGCTGGTCTACCAGTCGCGCTCCGGCGCCCCGCACACCCCGTGGCTGGAGCCGGACATCTGCGACCACCTGGAGGCCCTGCACGGCGCGGGCGCCCCGGCCGCCGTCATGGTCCCCATCGGCTTCGTCTCCGACCACATGGAAGTCCTGTACGACCTGGACACCGAGGCCACCGCGAAGGCCGCCGAACTGGGCCTGCCCGTCGCCAGGTCCGCGACCGTCGGCGCCGACCCGCGCTTCGCCGCGGCCGTGCGCGAACTGGTCCTGGAGCGCGCAGCAGTCGAGCGCGGCCTCGTGGTGCGGCCCTGTGCGCTGGGCGCGCTCGGCCCCAGCCACGACCTGTGCCCGGTCGGCTGCTGCCCCTCGCGGACCCCGAAGCCCGCCGCCGCGGGCGCCGACAGCCCGTACGCCTGATCCACACCCCTGGGAGAGCCATGAGCGACGAAGACCGGGAAGCCCTGAAGTCCGAACTGCTCGCCGTCGCGCTGGAGGCGGCCCGCCGGGCCGGTGCGCTGCTGCGCGACGGCCGCCCCGACGACCTCGGGGTGGCCGCGACCAAGACAAGCCCCGTCGACGTCGTCACCGAGATGGACATCGCCGCCGAGAAGCTGATCACCGGCTTCCTCGCCGAGCGGCGCCCCGACGACGGCGTACTCGGCGAGGAGGGCGCCTCCACCGAGGGCAGCAGCGGCGTCCGCTGGGTGGTCGACCCGCTCGACGGAACCGTGAACTACCTTTACGGACTGCCCACTTGGGCCGTCTCGATCGCCGCGGAACACGAGGGCGAGACGCTGGTCGGTGTGGTCGAGGCCCCGCTGCGGCGCGAGACGTACCGCGCCGTGCGAGGCGGCGGGGCGTACTGCGACAGCCCCTCGGGCACCGGCCGGAAGCTGAGCGTCCGCCCGGCGCCGCCGCTCGGCCGGGCGCTGATCGGGACCGGTTTCGCGTACGTCGCCGAGCGGCGGAAGCGGCAGGCCGAGATCGCCGGACGGCTGATTCCCGGCTTCCGCGACATCCGGCGCGGCGGGTCGGCCGCCATCGATCTGTGCGACGTGGCGGCCGGGAGGCTCGACGGGTACTACGAGCGCGGGCTCAACCCCTGGGACCTGGCGGCCGGCGACCTGATCGCCCGCGAGGCGGGCGCCCTGACCGGTGGCAGGCCGGGGGAGCGCCCCTCGGGAGAACTGGCGGTCGCCGCCCCGCCCGGCGTCTTCGAGCCGCTCCAGGGCCTCCTCGACGAGCTGGGCGCCTGGCACGACTGACGTGTCCCGGCGCATGCGGAGGGCCCCGCTCCGGACGAACCGGAACGGGGCCCCGCGCATGCGCTTGTGGGTCGGCTCAGGCGGCCACGTCGATCGCCACGCCGTGCTCGGCGGCGATCCGGTGCAGGTCGTTGAGCTCTTCCTGCTCGACGTCCGCAAGGAAGTCGTCGCCGGCCTCGCGGGCCCGGGTGAGGTCCGACTCGGTGTCCTTTATGCGGTTCAGAATGCTGGTGGTGAAGGCGTCCATGTGTGCCCCCTCGTCATGGGTCGGTGGCACGGGGGTGTGCCGAGGGTGTGCGATCACGGGCACTCCCTCTGGCGGCGGAGCGGGCTGTGGCGCGCCAAATACGGGGCGTGATCGCGGGGTGTTCTGACGTCCTCCCCGCGCCGCACCTCAGGGAAACCTCAACTGCCCCGGGAATCATGGAAGTCGCCCTCGCCGACCGGGCCGGCAGCGCACCCGGGGAGCAGGTACAGGCCGCCTTACAGCCGGTTTACGGCCGAAACGGGCAGGATGGAGGTCCACACACCCTTGCCCGTCAGGGCACCAGAGGAAGGACCCGACGTGCGCGTACTCGTCGTCGAGGACGAGCAGCTGCTCGCCGATGCGGTGGCCACCGGACTGCGCCGGGAGGCCATGGCCGTCGACGTCGTGTACGACGGCGCCGCCGCCCTGGAGCGGATCGGGGTCAACGACTACGACGTCGTGGTCCTGGACCGCGACCTCCCCCTCGTGCACGGAGACGACGTCTGCCGCAAGATCGTCGAGCTGGGCATGCCCACCCGCGTGCTGATGCTCACCGCGTCCGGCGACGTCAGCGACCGCGTGGAGGGTCTGGAGATCGGGGCGGACGACTACCTCCCCAAGCCCTTCGCCTTCACCGAGCTGACCGCCCGCGTGCGCGCCCTGGGACGCCGTACGACCGTGGCGCTGCCGCCCGTGCTGGAGCGCTCCGGCATCAAGCTCGACCCCAACCGGCGCGAGGTCTTCCGCGACGGCCGGGAGATCCAGCTGGCGCCGAAGGAGTTCGCGGTGCTGGAGGTGCTGATGCGCAGCGAGGGCGCCGTGGTCTCCGCCGAACAGCTCCTGGAGAAGGCCTGGGACGAGAACACCGACCCCTTCACCAACGTCGTACGGGTCACCGTGATGACCCTGCGCCGCAAGCTCGGCGAGCCGCCGGTCATCGTCACGGTGCCCGGCTCCGGCTACCGGATCTGAGGCGCGGGTGAAGACCGTACCGGCGCCACCCGCAGCTCCTCCGAAACCCTCCTGGGACCCCCGGGAACCCGAGCAGGCCTTCCCCTGGATCCGCTCGACGATCCGGATAAGGCTCACGCTGCTCTACGGCGGCATGTTCCTGATCGCGGGCATCCTGCTGCTGTCGATCATCTACCTGCTGACCGCGCAGGCGCTGCGGGACGGGACGCAGCAGCCGGACTTCCAGGTCACCGGACAGAACATCCACTTCTCCAGCCCCACCTGCCCCGACCTGGCCGCGGCGCAGAACAACAACGAGCTGAACGCGGTGCTGCGCTCCTGCCTCGGCGGCCTGCGCCAGGAGGCCCTCAACGACCTCCTCAACCGCTCCCTGCTGGCGCTCGTGGGCCTCAGTGTCATCGCCTTCGCCTTCGGGTACGCGATGGCCGGCCGGGTCCTGTCGCCGCTGGGCCGGATCACCCGCACCGCCCGCCGGGTGGCGGGCACGGACCTGTCCCGGCGCATCGAGATGGACGGCCCGGACGACGAGCTGAAGGAGCTCGCCGACACCTTCGACGAGATGCTGGACCGGCTGGAGCGGGCCTTCACCGCCCAGCAGCGCTTCGTCGCCAACGCCTCGCACGAGCTCCGGACGCCCCTCGCCATCAACCGGACCCTGCTGGAGGTCCACCTCTCGGACCCCGGGGCCCCGGTGGAGCTCCAGCAACTGGGCAGAACGCTGCTGGCCACCAACGAGCGCAGCGAGCAGCTCGTGGAGGGCCTGCTGCTGCTCGCCCGCAGCGACAACCAGATCGTCGAGCGCAAGCCCGTGGACATGGCGGAGGTCGCCACCCGGGCCCTGGAGCAGACCCGCGGCGAGGCCCAGGACAAGGGCGTGGAGCTGCGCGGGGAGCAGGAGCCCGCGGTCGTACAGGGCAACGGGGTCCTGCTGGAGCGGATCGCGCTCAACCTGGTTCAGAACGCGGTGCGGTACAACGTGGCGGAGAATGGGTGGGTCGAAGTGACCACGGGTATGGAGCACGGACAAGCGGTACTGGTGGTCTCGAACACGGGTCCAGTGGTTCCCGCGTACGAGATCGACAACCTCTTCGAGCCGTTCAGGAGGCTGCGTACGGAGCGCACGGGCAGTGACAAGGGTGTAGGCCTGGGGCTGTCCATCGCGCGCAGCGTCGCGAGGGCCCACGGAGGCCGTATCATCGCGGAGCCCCGCGAGGGCGGCGGCCTTGTCATGCGCGTCACGCTGCCGGTGTGACACCCGGCCGAGGTACTTGGCGAAGCCGTCAATGTGTTCGCTTTAAGCGGAATTTTCGGGACGGAAACCCGATGGATCCGTGTGTGATCGATCACAGGTCGCACTTTCCGGTCACCCACTCTCCGTGATCACCAACCCTCCGTAAAACCGGGAAAAGTCCGGGTTTCCGGGGGGTGACATCACGGGAAGTACACGGGGTGGCGCACGGGCGGTGCGACATTCGGACCGTGTACGGTCCCGATCGCCATCCAAGACGATCACCCCGAGGGGTGCGTCCCAGGTGTCGATTGAGTAACAGACCTTGATGTGAGGCAAAATCTCCGCCTCAGGTCGGGCACAAGTCCGGCCTCTCACGCGTTACTGCGCTGGAGACACCGCAACCACCCAGAGGGGGAGAGCGACATGGCAACGGATTACGACACCCCACGTAAGACCGATGACGACCTCAACGAAGACAGCATCGAAGAACTCAAGGCACGGCGGAACGACAAGTCGAACACGACCGTCGACGTCGACGAGTTCGAGCAGGCTGAAGGCCTGGAGCTGCCCGGCGCGGACCTTTCCAACGAGGAACTGTCCGTCCGCGTGCTGCCCCGACAGGCCGACGAGTTCACCTGCATGAGCTGCTTCCTGGTCCACCACCGCAGCCAGCTGGCCCGCGAGAAGAACGGCCAGCCGATCTGCCGCGACTGCGACTAGGACGGGGTCGGCCGTGACTGGCGCGACACCGTTCAGGAAGCGGCCTTTCCGGCGCAAGAAGGCGTCGGAGGCACAACCGGGCGGTACCGGCCCGACGGACGTCCACGAGACGTCCGCCGAGTCCACCGCCCTCGTGCCGTCCTCCCACCGGGAAGTCTCCCAGCGGGATGACGGCGACTTGAGTGACGCCGCCGGCGCACATGACGGCGAGCAGGGCCTTCCGGCCCGGCTCGGCGACGAGAAGGGGCCCGTGACCGGGGCCCGGCGTCTGGCGGCCCTCAGGCAGGGTGTACCTGCTCTCAAGCAGCGCGTGCCTGCCCTCAAACAGGGCGTACGAAAGGGCGGGGAGGGCGCGAAAGCGGCTCTCGGCCACCTCACCGACCGGGTCATCGAGAACGCTCCGCGCGTTCCCGTCCGGGACCTGGCGACCCTGCGCAGGCAGTTCCCTGGGCTCGGCCCCGAGCAGCTCGCCGACAAGCTGGTGGCGGGTGCCTCCAACGGCACGTCCACCGTGGGTGCGGGCATCGGCGCAGCCGCGATGCTGCCCGTACCGCCGGCCATGCCGGCCGAACTGGCCGCGGAGGTCACCGGCGTCGCCGCGATCGAGCTCAAGCTCATCGCGGAGCTGCACGAGGTCTACGGGCAGCGCCCGCCGGGCAACCTCAAGCAGCGCACCATCGCCTACCTGGGCTCCTGGTCCGAGGAACGCGGCATCGACATCACCAGGCCGACCACGCTCAACGTGGCCCTCGGCGGGCAGATGAAGCGCGAGCTGCGCCAGCAGATCATGAAGCGCATGGTGCGGAACCTGCCGAACCTGATGCCGTTCATGGTGGGTGCGGCGGTGGGTGCCGTCATGAACCGGCGGGACACCAGGAAACTCGCCGAGCGGATCCGGGGCGACCTGCGTACGAGGCAGATCCCTTGGGACGCGCTGGAGCTGCCGCCGCTGGATCATGCGCGGGAGCTCAAGGAGCTGGAGGGGTAGCTCCCGCAGGCGGGTCTTCGCCTGCGGGTGCGTCGTGGCCGGTCGCGGAGTTCCCCGCGCCCCTAAAGGGCGCTTTCTGTCCTGGCGGCCGTGAGCACGTCTGCCAGGGCCTTGGGGTGGCGGGTGGAGAGGTAGAGGTACGGGGTCGGGTCGGACGGGTCGGTGACGGGGACCCGCAGTGCGGTGGGGATGTAGCTGCGCAGCAGCATGAAGGCGCGCAGATCCGCCTTGTGGGTCCGCCAGGCACGGGCCTCCTCGGCGTCCAGCACCTCGGCGTCGCCCAGCGCGGCCACCGGGATCCGGGCGTCGCCCGCGACCAGTGAACCGGCCACCACCCTGATCCGCACCGAGCCGTAACTGCTGACCAGCGCGCCCGTGAGGACGATCCCGCCGATCACTCCGCCCAGCATCGGCAGGGGGCCCACCGGCAGCAGGATCAGCCCGCCCGCGATCCCTACCAGCACGGTGATGAACCACCAGGAGCGGGGGGCGGTCAGGCGTTCTTCGTAGGACTGCATAACGCTTAGCTTGGCACGGCGCGACCTGCGCTTCCCTACGCGGGGCTGTGCCTTCCCGGGGGCAACCCCCGGACCCCCGGCCGGACAGGCAGCGCGCAGGGGTGGACCGAATGACTTCCGTGAGGCAAACCGAAGTAAGGTCTGCGCCTGTGAGTACTGAGAACCCCCGGGAGGCGACCGGCGGACGCCCGGCCGGCTCCGCGGCCCTGACGCCCCCGGCCGATGCCATAGCCCCGGTCCGGCACCCCGACGCGCCGGCCCCGGGAGAGCTTCTCGGCGCGCACTACGAGCACTGTTTCGGGTGCGGCGACGGCCAGCCGCACGGGCTGCACCTCCAGGCGCGGGCCGGCGAGGGACCCGGCGTGCGGGTCTCGGCGGAGTTCACCGTCAAGCCCGCCCACCAGGGCGCTCCCGGCCTCGCCCACGGCGGCGTACTGGCGACGGCGATGGACGAGACGCTGGGCGCGCTGCAGTGGCTGCTGCGGGCGATCGCGGTGACGGGACGGCTGGAGACCGATTTCGTACGTCCGGTACCCGTCGGCACCGTGCTGCACCTCGACGCCGAGGTCGTCGCCGTGCACGGCCGCAAGATCTACTCCACGGCGACCGGACGGATCGGCGGTCCGGACGGGCCCGTCGCGGTCCGTGCGGACGCCCTCTTCATCGAAGTCAAGGTCGACCACTTCATCGACAACGGCCGCCCGGAGGAGATCCAGGCGGCCATGGCCGACCCCGATCAGGTCAGGCGCACCCGCGCCTTCGAGGTGAACCCATGAGCCGTAACCCCGTAGACGTACTGATCCGCAGGGTCGACCCCGACGTGCCCCTGCCGTCGTACGGACACCCCGGCGACGCCGGGGCCGACCTCGTCACCACCGAGGCCTGTGAACTCGCCCCCGGTGAGCGGGCGGTGCTGCCGACCGGCGTGTCGATCGCGCTGCCCGACGGGTACGCGGCGTTCGTGCACCCGCGTTCGGGGCTCGCGGCCCGCTGCGGTCTGGCGCTCGTGAATGCCCCGGGGACGGTGGATGCCGGGTACCGTGGGGAGATCAAGGTGATCGTGGTCAATCTGGACCCGCGCGAGAGCGTGCGGTTCGAGCGTTTCGACCGGATTGCCCAACTGGTCGTCCAGCAGGTCGAGAAGGTGCGCTTCCACGAGGTCGCGGAACTTCCCGGCTCGGCGCGGGCCGCAGGGGGCTTCGGGTCGACCGGCGGTCACGCCGCGGTGGGTGGAGCCGCTTCCGGCGGACCGGTGGGCGGTTCGGTGAACGGCACCACGGATGACTCCACGGGTGGGAACTCATACGCTTCGGTCGTTGCCGACCGGGAAGGACAGTGACGTGTTCGGACGTCGCAAGAAGAGCGAATCCGCCGAGGACGAGGCGGGCGTGACCGAGCAGGTCGCCGACGCGGTCGAGGGCGAAGAGGGTACGGAGGGCGAGGTGCGCAGGTCCAACCTGCCGCCGGCGCCCCGCCCCGACGGTCCCTGGGACATCTCCGAGGTCTCCGAGCCCGGCGAGGGCCGGGTGGACCTGGGCGGCATCTTCGTGCCCGGAGTCGAGGGCATGGAGCTGCGGGTGGAGGTCGCGGGCGACGCGATCGTGGCCGCGACGGTAGTACTGGGCGACAGCGCAGTGCAGTTGCAGGCCTTCGCCGCGCCCAAGAAGGAAGGCATCTGGGGCGAGGTCCGCGAGGAGATCGCCACCGGCATCACCTCGCAGGGCGGAGTCATCGACGAGGTCGAGGGCCCTCTGGGCTGGGAGCTGCGTGCGCAGGTCCCCGTACAGCTGCCGGACGGCAACAGCGGCGTGCAGCTGGTGCGCTTCGTCGGCGTCGACGGCCCCCGCTGGTTCCTGCGCGGAGTGATCTCCGGACAGGGCGCGGTGCAGCCGGAGGCCGCGGGCGTGCTGGAGCACGTCTTCCTGGACACCGTGGTGGTACGGGGCGAGGGGCCGATGGCGCCGCGCGACCCGATCGTCCTGAAGCTCCCGGACGACGCGCAGATGGTCGCCGAGGGCGTCCAGACGGAGGACCAGGCGGAGTCCCGCTTCTCCGGCGGCATGGGACAGCTGCAGCGCGGGCCCGAGATCACCGAGGTGCGCTGAGGCGTTCGGCGGTCCTGCCGTTTGACCGTTTGCCTTTCGGGCCGGTGGCCCGCATCCCTCCAAGGGGTGCGGGCC
>NZ_JBSGZD010000024.1:0-52260 GCF_053610825.1 Streptomyces sp. NPDC054863
GGCACCGGGACGGGCGGGCGGATCGCGCAGCGGCCGAGCGCCGGAGGCCGCGGCGCTACGCGGGCGCCCCGTCGCCCTGTCGGACCCGGTCGAGGGCCTTGGCCAGTGCGTCCCTGATCGGCCGGCACGGCGGAGGCCCCTGCACGCTGTCGACCAGGCGCCGGGCCACGATGTGCAGCTTGACGTTGGTGTGCTGGGACACTTCGACCAGCACCTGCCACGCCTGTGCCTGGGAACAGGGGGCCATCGCCATCACCATCCCACGGGCCATGTCGATCACCGGCTGCGTCTCCAACGCCCGTCGGAGCCATTCGATCTCCGCCCGCAGTTCGGCGGGCGACTCCGGATGCGGCGGTATCGTCCCCGACGTGGTCCGGGGCTGCGGCACGGTCGCTCTTCCCCTTCCCCCACCGAACAGATGCTGCACAGCCTCGTCCTCGCTCGGACTCGTCGATGCCACCGGGGTCCTCCTCCCTCCCACCGCTCCACGAGGCGGTGGGGCCACTCCTTCGAAGCTCCTTGTTCCCTCCCGCACGCGTGCGGGAACAAGGAGTTGAGCCAACTATTACCAAGGTTCGGGACGTCTCCGCTCCACCACTCCCCCGGACCGTCACAGGGCGACCGCGCGCATTCAGGGCGCCCGCGCCCCGGTGCCTGCCGCTGCCGCACGTCATCGCCCTGGGCCGCCCCGGGTGGGAGAGTGGCGAGTACGAGGTTTCCGACGGCTCCCCACCACCGGGCGGACACCGTCCTTTTCGGACAGGGCCGCATCGGCCCGGGTTGGAAGAACATGGCTGAGGAGACCGAGCCGCAGACCCCGGATCTGATGGAACTGCTCCTGGAGACCGACAGCCTGGACGGCTTCCTGCTCTCCCTGGCGCAGCGCGCCTCCGCCCACACGCCTGCCTCGGACGGCTGCGGCATCACCCTGGAGCGCGGGGGGCGCCCGCTGACCGTGGCGAGCGCGGGCACCAGCGCGGAGCAGCTGGACGAGAAGCAGTACGGGCAGGACGACGGCCCCTGCCTGACCGCGCTGCGCACCGGCCTGGAGGTGAGCATCCCCGACATGCTCACCGAGCAGCGGTGGGGGGCGTACCCTGCGTACGCCGTGGCCAGCGGCACCCACTCGTCGCTGTCCCTGCCGATCGCCGCGCACACCCACACGGCGGGGGCGCTGAACCTCTACTCCGCGAAGGAGGACGGTTTCGCGGACGCCGACCTGGCCCTGTTGCGCGGCCTGGCAGCCCAGGCCACCGGCGCCCTGGCACTGGCCCAACGCATCGCCGACGCCCAGGAGTTGGCGGCCGACCTCCGGACGGCCCTGATCACGCGGGCGCTCGTCGACCATGCCATCGGCGTGATCATGGGGCAGCGGCGTTGCACGGCCGACGAGGCGTGCGCCGTGCTGCGGGCCGCGTCGCAGCACAGGAACGTCACACTGCGCACGCTGTGCACGGAGCTCCTCACCAAAATCGGTGGCCGGCCCCCGTCGGCGGGCGGTCTGCAACCACGCCCGTGACGTGGGAGCCCGGCCGCCGACCGCCTCCACGGTCAACGGCCGACGCGTCCGATCACGGGGAAGCGGTACGAGCCGCCATCACCTCGCACGGGTCGAGGGTGCGGCGGACGAGCTGCTGTGCGGCGTCCGAGGGGCTCATGCCGTGCAGGCGGCTGTAACGGTGCAGGGCTGCGTCGGCCTCCTGAACGCCGATGCCACCGGCCGCGGCGAGCAGCCCTTTGGCCGTCTCGATGGTCGCCTTGACGGACACCGCCGCCTGCACCTGGGTCAGCACGTCGTGCGGGCGGGCGGGGTCCGCCTGCCAGCGGACCACGGCGACACAGGCGACGTCCGCGAGTGCCTGGGCCAGAGCGAGTTCCGTGTCGGTGAGCGTTCCGGGATCCTCGCGCAGCAGGTTGAGCGCGCCGACGCCCTGCCCGTTCACCTTCATCGGGAGCGCGTAGGCCCCGCGGAAGCCCAGTTCGCGGGCGAGCGGTACGAAGTCCGGCCACCGGGATTCCTGCGTGGCCAGGTCGGGGACGTCGAGGCGGTGCTGCTCGTGCCAGGCGTCGATGCACGGCCCCTGCCCGCTCTGCATCTGGAACAGTTCCAGCAGCGCGGCCCGGCTGTCGGAGACAGCCATGGTGCGCAGGCTTCCCCGCGCGTCGATCATCATGATTCCGGCGGCGTCCGTGCTGGTGAGCGCCACACAGTGGGCGGCGAGGCGGTCCAGGAGCACGGTGGGGTCGACGTCCTCGGCAAAGCTGTCGGCAAGGCTGACGAACGCCTTCGCGATGTGCTGCTCGCGGCTGATCATGCTGGTTCACCGTCTCTGTCCTTGCCGGGAAGCCCGACAGGTGCCGGGCTCCTGGTCCCTGCTGTGCTGCCGTTCCACCGTGGCACGTCGACCGCGGCGGACGGCCTGCGAGGGCTACGCATCGAAGGTCACCTTCCGGTCGATCACGTCGTGCGCGGCTTCGCTGACGCTCTGGCCGTGGACGAAGGCATGCGCCCGCAACCGGGCCAGCGCCTGCTGCGGCTCCACGTCCAGATAGAACATGATCATGCCGGTCGCCTGCTGGACCTCGTCACGGTTGGCCTCGGCGCCCTTGAGCCAGGACGCACTCCCGTCGGGGACGGCCGACGCCTGGAGATTCACGAGCGCGAACATGATGGCGTCCGCCGCCAGCAACGCGCTGCTCAAATCCCCCACCGCCATCTCACCGGGTACGTCCCGGTAGAGGTCGAGCGTGCCCAGCACCTGCGCCTCCACGCCCAACGGCAGGGAGAACACCGCACGCACCCCCATCGCGACGGCCTGCCCGGCGAAAACCGGCCAGCGCCTGGCATCCGGGCCCGCGCTCAGATCGCTCGCCAGCACCGGAGCCGCCAGGTCCACCGCCCGCTGGCACGGGCCGTCGCCCAGCGAGTACTGCGCCTCCGCGAGCCGCCCGGCCACCTCGTCGCTCGACCACCAGACCATCCGGCTCGTACCGTCCCCGTTCAACGAGATGGACGCACCGGTGACCGGCAGCTGGTCCACGCACACCTGGCACAACCGGGCCGGCACGTACTGCACGTCACCGCCTTCGGCCAACACCCGCCGCAACGCGCGCTGCACCGGGGAGCCGGAAGGCCTGTCGCCGTCAGGCGGGCGCTCACCCGAGTCCGTCACCATCCACCTCCGCCCGCACGTCCCTCGCTCCTCACGATCTCACGACAGCCCGTGCCAAAGGGTCCTCGCGCGACGCTCCTCCGCCGTCCGCCACCCGGTCCGCGCTCTCGTACGCACTTCTTTCCGTACGCACTTCCCGCACGCATCTTCCGATCGGATCGAGGAACCCTTCCCGTATGAACGCACCCCACATCCCGGAACCCGCACCCGGGCCGCTCCCCGGCCGCGACGAGTCGTACTGGATGGCCACCAGCCCCTCCACCTCCCTGCCTCCGCTCCGTGCCGACGCGGAGACGGACGTGGTCGTCGTGGGCGGCGGCATCGCCGGGCTCAGCACCGCCTGGGAACTCGTCCGCACGGGGCTCCGTGTCGTCGTCCTTGAAGCCGACCGGATCGCCGCCGGCGTCACCGGCCACACCACCGCCAAGGTCTCCGCCCTGCACGGGCTGGTCTACGACCGTCTGCTCAGCACCCGCGGAGAGGAAGCCGCCCGGCTCTACGCCCGGTCCCAGCAAGGGGCCGTCGAGCACATCGCCGCCGTCGCCGCGGAGCTCGGGGCCGACTGCGCGTGGGAGCGCCGTCCCGCCTTCACCTACACCACCGGGCCGGAAAATCGTGCTGTGCTGCGTACGGAGGCCGCCGCCGCCAGGGCGGCCGGACTCGACGCCACGTACGTCGAGGAGACCGGGCTGCCCTTCGACGTCGCGGGGGCCGTACGGGTGGAGGAGCAGGGGCAGTTCCACCCGCGTGCCTACCTCCTGGCCCTGGCGGACGACCTGCGGGCGCGCGGCGGAGTGGTCCACGAGCGGACCCGGGTGACCGGACTGCACGAGGGCAGCCCGTGCCGGGTCACCACCGAGAGCGGGCACACCGTGACGGCCAGGGACGTCGTCGTCGCCACCCACTACCCGGTGTTCGACCGCGCCCTGCTGTTCGCCCGCCTCTCACCACGCAGGGAACTCGTCGTCGCCGCACCGCTGGACGCCGGGCACGACCCCGCCGGGATGTACCTGACCGAGGACGACGGAAAGCGGTCCGTACGCACCGCTCCGTACGGGGCAGGAGACCGCCTCCTCATCGTGACCGGAGAGGGCTTCACCCCCGGCGAGGGCGACACGGCCGCCGGCTTCGCCCGGCTCGACGCGTGGATGCGCCAGCACTTCCCCGTGGGGGACACCGCCTACCGGTGGGCGGCCCAGGACAACGACGTCAGCGACACCGTGCCGATGATCGGCCCCTACCACCCGGGTGCCCGCCACACCTACGTCGCCACCGGTTTCGGCGGCTGGGGCATGACCGGCGGCGCCCTGGCAGGGCAGCTCCTCTCCCAGCTCGTGCACGGGGAGAAGCCGCCGTGGGCGGGCCTGTACGACCCGCGCAGGCTCTGGAGTGCGGTGCGCGAGGCGCCTGCCCTGCTGAGGCAACAGGCCGACGTGGCACGGCACTTCATCGGCGACCGGCTCTCGACCACGCATGTCGACTCGGTGGCCGAGATCGCCCCGGGCACGGGCGCTGTCGTACGGATCGACGGCAGCCGCTGCGCCGTCCACCGCGATGAGTCTGGCACCACCCATGCCGTCTCGGCGCGCTGCACCCACCTCGGCTGCCTGGTCGCGTTCAACGCCGCCGAAAGCGCCTGGGAATGCCCGTGCCACGGCTCGCGCTTCGCTCCGGACGGCACCGTCCTCCAGGGCCCCGCCACCAGGCCGCTCGCGCCCCGCGACGTGGGGAAGCAGTAGGTCCCGCCGCGCCACTGGGACGCCCTGCCGGCCGTGGCACGGGAGAGCAGGTCGGCCGGGGTGAACTCCTCGATCGAGGAGCGGAGAAAGGGGGCGGACGGGGTAGTCGGAAAGGGACATTGCCGCCGACCACATGTGGAGGACGACCGTGGCAGATCATTCGCAGGACGTGGTGGAGCTGATCCTGAACGACCACCGGCGCATGGAGGAGCTGTTCCGTCGCATGCGCAGCGTGGAGGACGACCGGGCCAGGGCGCTGCGGGAATTCTCCGCGCTGCTGATCGCGCACGGCGAGGCGGAAGAGGAGGAGGTCTATCCCGCCCTCAAGCGGTACAAGCACATCGACGACGACGAGGTGGAGCACGGCGTCGAGGAGCACACCGAGGGAAACGAAGCCCTGCTGGCCCTGCTCGAAGTCGATGACGTCGGCTCGGACGACTGGGACGACAAACTGGAGAAGCTCGTCGAAGCCGTGGCCCACCACACCGACGAGGAGGAACGCACCATCCTCAACGGCGCCCGCGAGAACGTCACCGACACCCGCCGCAGCGAACTCGGCGCAGCCTTCTGGGACGCGCGCGGCCGACACCTCAAGGCTGACTGCGGCTCGTTGGAGAACGTACGCAAAGTCGTTGCGGATTCCTGAAGGCGGAGCTCGACGCACCGACGCGGAGTCGGCCCGGTGACGAGGAGACCGCTGCCTGCGCTGCCGCTCACCGGGTGGCCCGGGGGGGCGACCGGCGTCCCCCTCCCTTCCCCCGCTCGGGGACTCGGCGCAACCGTGGGACCTGTGTGCGCCCCCTGGGGCGGCGCGGGGGCAGCGCGCCGTAAGCCACCGGGCCGGGGCCTGCCCCTCATCTGGCTGTCGGCGGGGCGGGGCCCACCCGGCCGACAGCCGCCGGCGGGCGAGGCCGGGTGTCCGCACCGCGGGTCATCCCTCGATGCCGGTCGAGGTGTGCGGCGCTCCCACGGGTTTGGACTCGGGCGAGCCCCGCTGGCGCAGGTAGACGGAGAAGATGGCCATGGAGGCGACGGCGAGGAGCTCCGACTGCCAGTTCTGCAGGCTCCGGCTCCAGAAGTCCGCGGACATGACGTACTGCCCCCAGTCGACGGGGCCCTGGAGCCGGCGCAATTGCCGCTCGTTGTACGCGGCGGCGCCGGCGATGGACTGGGCCAGCCAGGACAGCACGAAGAGCGTGGCCATCATCAGGCCGAGCGACCGGGAGAAGACCGCCTGGCGCACCCCGCCGATGCCTGCCCAGCGCGGCGAGTCCGGGCGCGCGTGCGCCCCGACCCGCTGCTCCTCGTCCGATTGCGTACCGGCCTTGTGCATTTCCTTCGACTCCGGCGAGCCGCGCTGGAGCAGCCACACGGTGGCGACGATGTAGAGGAAGAACTGCAAGTACTCCGACTGCCAGTTCTCCGCCACGTCCACGGCGAAGTCCGAGGACGCCAGGTAGTCGAGGAGGCCGATCTCCGCGAGCCCGTCCGTGACGAGCTCGTTGTTGAATTCGGCGCAGCCCGCCACCGCCTGCCCTGCCAGGGCGAGCAGAAATGCCGCTCCGAAGCCGAGAGTTATGCCGTTGTCCCGTACGAAGTGGCGCGCACCGTCCTCCTTGGCCGCTGTCATCTCTGCATCAGTCCCACCGTGATGAAGTACGCCACGCCGCCCAGGACGACGGTCAGGCAGAGCGCGAACATGGTGCGCAAGGGTCAGCCTCCTTTGACCGAGCACTGGTAGGGTCGGCCGGAGCGGGGCCGGCACCCGGCGGCGACGACCTTCCAGCCGTCCGGGAACTGCGACAGGAACAGCGTGTCCGAGGCCAGTACGGCCCGCGCCTGACGCCCGTACACGTCCACCGCACCAACCGGTCCTCCGGCCGGCAGGCCCTGCTCTCCGATCACCTCGACGCACGGCTTCCGCTCCGAGTCCTGCACCTCACCGCGCGTGTCCGGGGCCAGGGCGGCGCACATCGCCACGTGGTCGCCCCCGGCCAGCGCCTCCTCGAAGGCCGTGGCGGCAGCCCTGGCTCCGGCACTGCGCCCACCGGTCCCACCGCAGGCGGCCAGGGCAGGCAGGAGCACGCCCAGCAGGACGAGCGCCCGCGTGACGCGCCGATGTCGTCGGCTCACAGCTGGCTCCTTCTGTCCGGCGGATCACGTCCGGCCCCATCGTGTACGGCCGTCCGTCCGGAGCGCCGCCGGACACGCCCTGCCACCGGCCGGCGGTCAGTCCTTCGCCCGCCGGCCGAGCACGGCGCGTATCTCCGCCGCCCCCTGTCGGGTGTCGCCCGTCGGGATCACGAGGACCAGGAGATGCGGGCCCGAGCTGGTCACCCCTCCCACTTCCACCCGGTGATCTCGGCGGGGTCGGTGCCCGTGCGGCGGATCTCCTCGCGCAGCCGGTCCCGGTGGCGCAGGTGGGCGGCGGCCAGGTCGCCGGTGACGGTGGCACGTCCGTGCAGGTGGCTCAGGGCGGTGGCGGCGAGGTCGTGGCGGGAGACGCCGTTGCCGGCGAGGAGGTCGTACGGGGTGGTGGTCGTGCCCTCCTCGACGTATCCGCGTACGTGGAAGCGGCCGGGTTCCGGGCGGCCGTGGAGGAGTTGGTGGACGGCCGAGGGGTAGCCGTGGAAGTCGAAGACCACAGGGGTGTCCGTGCCGAACAGTTCACGGAACTCCGCGTCGGGCATGCCGTGCGGATGGCGGTCCGGCGGGGCGAGCGCGCACAGGTCCACGACGTTGACCACGCGGATGCGGGCGTCGGGCAGGTCGTGGCGCAGGAGCTGGACCGCGGCGAGTGTCTCGACGGTGGGAATGGATCCCGCGCAGGCGAGGACCAGCTCGGGGTCGTCGCCGTCGTGGGTGGAGGCCCAGTGCCAGGTCGAGGCGCCCGCTGCGCAGTGCCGGCGCGCCTCGTCGAGGCCGAGCCACTGTGCGGCGGGGTGTTTGCCGGAGACGACCAGGTTGACCCTGCCGGTGTCGGCGAGGACGCGTTCCATGGTGACCAGCAGGGTGTTGGCGTCGGGCGGGAGGAAGACGCCTGTGACGGTGCTCTTCTTGGTGAGGAGGTTGTTGATGAAGCCGGGGCCCTGGTGGCTGTAGCCGTTGTGCTCCTGGCGCCAGCCCTCGCTGGTGAGAAGGTAGTTGAGGCTGCTGACCGGGGTGCGCCACGGCACCTCGGCGGACATCTTCAGCCACTTCGCGTACTGGTTGAGCATGCTGTCGACGACCGAGGCGAACGCTTCGTACGTCGGGAAGAGTCCGTGTCGGCCGGTCTGGAGGTAGCCCTGGAGCCAGCCCTGGCAGTTGTGCTCGGAGAGCACCTCCATGACGCGTCCGTCGCGGGAGAGGCCCTCGGCGTACTCGTCGACGGGCCAGGTGTAGGCGCGGGCCGTCGCGTCGAGGACCCCGTCGAGCTTGTTGGAGGCGAGTTCGTCGGGGGACACGATCCGGAAGTCCCGGCGGGTGTCCGTACGGCGCACGATCTCGGTCAGCCAGTGGGCGAGCACCTCGTTGGGGCTCGCGGAGACGCTGCCCGGGCCTTCCTTGACGTCCACGGCGTACGGGTCGAGGGGCGGGAGGGACAGGGGCTTCCTCAACCGGCCGCCGTCGCCCGCGGGTTGCATGCCGATGCGCCGGTCTCCCCTGGGGCACACGTCGACGACGTCGGGACGGGGGCGGCCGTTCCCGTCGAAGAGTTCGTCGGGGGCGTACGACCTGAGCCAGGCTTCCAGGGCCTCGAACTCTTCGGGGTCGTCGTGGACTTCGGCGAGGGGGACCTGGTGGGCGTGGAAGGTTCCCTCGATGCGCTTGCCGCCGACCTCGGCGGGTGCGCCCTGCCCCTTGAGGCTGCGCAGCACGATCATCGGCCAGGCCGGCCGCTCGGGGACGTCGCCCGCGCGGGCCCGGCGCTGGATGCCGGTGATGGCCGTGTGCGCGTCGCGTACGGCGCCCGTCATCCGCTCGCTGTGGGGATCCTGCGTCATGTCGACGATGCGGGGGTCCCAGCCGTACCCGCGGAACAGTGCGGTCAGCTCGTCGTCGGACATCGTCGCGAAGAGGGTGGGCGAGGAGATCTTGTAGCCGTTGAGGTGCAGGACCGGCAGGACCGCGCCGCCGGTGACCGGGTCGAGGAGCTTGGTGGAGTGCCACGCCGCCGCCGTCGGCCCCGTCTCGGCCTCGCCATCGCCGACGATGCAGGCCACCAGCCGGTCCGGGGCGTCGAGGGCGGCGCCGAAGGCGGTGGACAGCGCGTAGCCGAGTTCGCCGCCTTCGTGGAGGGTGCCGGGGAGGGCGGGTGAGAGGTGGCTCGGGAAGCCGTCGGGGGCGCAGTAGCGCCGGGCCAGCTCGCGCAGGCCCTCTTCGGTGCGGGCCAGTGCGGGGTCGTAGTGCTCGTGCGTGCCCTCCAGCCAGAGGTTGGCGTGGTTGGCGGGGGCGCCGTGCCCCGGCCCTGTGACGAGGAGTACGTCGGTGTCACGTTCCCTGATCAGGGAGTTGAGGGCTGCGTAGGTCGTGGTGATGCCCGGACAGGAGCCCCAGTGGCCGAGCAGGCGGGGCTTGAGGTGCTCACGGCGCAGCGGTTCGCGCAGCAGCACGTTGTCCTGGAGGAAGATCAGCGCGGCGGCCACGTAGTCGGCCGCGCGCCGGTAGGCGCGGGTTCCGTTCGGTCCGAGCTCCATGGGACACCTTTCGTTTCCGTACGTACCTCGCTCGCCTGCCCCGAGAGCCATGGGTGACACCGGCCGGCGGACGCCCGGGACCTCGCGGACGCAGGGCACCGGTCGAGCCGACCGCGCATTTTCGGGCCGGGCAAGCCCGGTGCGTCACCCGGGTGACGACGGCGGTGGAGACTGGTCCGCCGCGAGACGCCTCGGGCGGCCGTGCGCCTCTCTGCGCCCGGGACGGCAGCCGCTCATTCCCGTGCCCAGTGACGCAACGCGTCGCAGCAGTGCCGGCACTCTTCCCTGAGGCGGGTCGCCTCGACCACCAGCACGCCGTACGGGCGCGACGGGTCCGCGAGCGGCAGTTCGCGCCGGACGGCCTCTTCGGCAAGGGCCCTGCGCAGGTGCTCCGCCTCTTCGGACAGCCGGTTCAGTTCCTTCGCCTGGGAGGGGAGCCGCTCTTCGTCGAGTGCGACCAGGACGTGGGCGAACTCGACCAGGGAGTCCAGGAAATCCGCGTAACTCCGCAGGAAGGGCAGGTCCTCGTGCCTGTCCTCCCCCTGCTCGTACCACTGGTCGAGGCTGCGGGTGAGGGAGGCCACCTGGTACAGGGTGCGGACCAGTGCTTCGAGTACGGTCGCGTACCCCTGGAAGCTGGTGTGGGTGCGGTGCCCGCGCAGATGGCGGCGGGGGTTGAAGTGGACGCTGTCCTGCGCCGTGCGCATGCTCGCCCTCGCCCGGGTGATCAGGACGTCGGTCATGTCCGCCCGCCGGCGCAGCCGACCGGTGCTGTCCCCGCCCGGTTCGCCCTCGCGCAGTACGGGAGCGATGTCGGCCAGCAGCTCGGCGAGGGTGCGCGCGAGGGTGCTGATGCCGAACTCGGCGCTGCGGTGGCGCATGGGCGGTACGACGACGCTGTGGACCAATGTGCCGATGGAGCATCCGATCAGGACCAGCAGCACGATCTGGGCGAGCTGTGCGAGACGGTCGCCGTCGTCGGTGGCGGCGGTGTAGGTGGCGAACGCGAAGAACGCGGCCGTGGGCACCTGGGTGCCCTGCGAGCCGAGTCTCGCCCACTGTCCGACGACCAGCGCGACGAGTGCGACCAGTACGAAGGCCACCAGGCCCGGACCGGCCGCCAGACCCAGTGCCGCCTGCACGGCGACGCCCACGACCACTGCTCCCGCGTACCGCAGCGACTGCACCACCGACTGGTAGACGGTCGGCTGCATCACCAGGACGGCCGAGAACGGGGCGAACGCGGGAGAGCGCGCGCCCATCAGGTCGTGGGCGACGACCCACGCGAGGGCCGCCGCCAGGACGCTCTTCCCGATCAGCAGCACGGAGTGCCGCTCGTGCCCGGAATGGCTCGCGGCCCGCCGCCACCACTGCGCGAAACCGCTCAGGCGCGCACGAACCGGTGGTCGGCCGGTGCGGCGCCCGTGGTGCTCGCCGGTGCGCGGGCCACCGGCACCGAGGTCTGTACGGGGGTCGTTGTGCTGCTGGCCCGCCATGGGGAATTCCTTTGCTCTGCTGCTGCTTCGCCCGCGGCCTGCGAGGTACCCGCGTCAGGGACACCTACTCGTACTCGCACCACTCTCGGGAGGCGACATCACTGCCGCGAACGCAGCGAACGTGTCCGTCGGCGCCTGTTCCTGGACCGACCCGGCGCTGGTCTCCAGCGGCTGGTACCCGCCGGGCTCCCGAGGAGCGGAGGGCCGGCTGCGGCACTATGCCTCCCGGTTCCCCCTGGTCGAGGTGGACAGCAGTTTCTACGCACTGCCCACCGAGCGGGTGGCCGGTCTGTGGGCCGAGCGGACTCCGGACGGCTTCGTCTTCGACGTCAAGGCTTTCGCCCTGCTCACCGACCACAGCGCCCGCACCGCGGCGCTCCCCCCGGAACTGCGGCACGCGGCGCGGGGCGCGACCCGGGTCCGCGGGCGGGACCTGCCGCCGGAGGTGCTCGACGAGGTGTGGCGGTTGTTCCGCGCCGGGCTCGCTCCGCTGCGCGACGCCGGGCGGCTGGGGAGCGTGCTGTTCCAGTTCTCCCCGCGGTTCGGTCCGCAGGCCCGCTCCCTGGCGTATCTCGACGAGTGCCGCGAACGCCTCGACGTGCCCGTCGGTGTGGAGTTCCGCCACCCCGGCTGGTTCGCACCCCGCACGCTGCCCGGCGCCCTCGCGTTCCTGAGGGAGCGGGACCTGCCGCTGGTCGCCGTCGACACCGCGCAGGGCCTGCCCTCCTCGCTGCCCCCGGTGGCGGAGGCGACGGCCGGGAACCTCGCGGTCGTACGGTTCCACGGGCGCAGCCCGCAGTGGGGAGCCGGCAGCAAGGAGGACAGCTACCGGCACCACTACACGGAGGCCGAGCTGCTCCCCTGGGTGCCGCGCGTCGAAGCGCTCGCCGCACGGACCCGGCAGGTCCACGTCCTGTTCAACAACTGCTGCGCAACCGCCTCGGTGACGGCTGCGGAGCTGATGAGCCGGCTGCTCGGACAAGAGAGGCCGAGGGCGGGGTGACGGTGGCCCACGGACCGCCACCCTGCTTCACCCTCCCGTCGCCCCGGGTGTGCGCCGCCGGTGGCTGGTGTCGCACCACGGGTAGCGGCGGCTGCGGCGGCAGGTGCACAGCGCGACCCGGAAGCGGTCGGAGCGCACGGTGGTGCCGTCCTCCAGGGTGACTTCCACCGGGCCTTCGACCAGGAAGGGGCCCTCCTGCTGGACGGCGATGCGGCAGGGTTCCGCACGGCCCTTCGGCCCGCCGGGCGGTACGTCCGCGTCGGACGGCGCGTCAGGGAGTTCGTTCGGCACGGATGACCACCAGCTCTTCCTCGATGTCGCCGGGCTCGACCAGCCCTCTCGCACTCAGGTACCCCCGCCTGCCCCGCAGCACCGGGCCGAACCGGACGAAGGCGCGCTCCACCGTCGACGCCTTGAGGCCGGCCCCGCGCAGCGTGCCCAGGGTCCGCTCCGGGTCGCTCAGCACGGAGTGCACCAGCAGCAGCACCCCGCCGGGTCTCAGCAGCGGCGGGGCCTCCCGGCACAGCCGGTCCAGGACCAGACGGCCGTCGAGCCCGGCGTCCCATCCCCTGGCCCGTCCGTGCGTCGGCAGGCCGGGGTGGGGCGAGGGGACGTAGGGCGGGTTGCTGAGGATGAGGTCGTACGTCCGGTCCGCGGCCGGTGTCAGCAGGTCGCCGCGCAGGACGCGGACCGGGAGCCGGGCCAGGCGGGCGTTCAGGTGTGCGGTGAGCACGGCCCGCCGTGACACGTCGACGGCGGTGACCCGTGCGCCCAGCCGGGCGGCGACCAGGGCCAGCGCCCCGGTGCCGGTGCAGACGTCGAGGGCCTCGGCCCGGGGCGGCAGGTTCTCCTGGTACAGGGCGGACGCGAGGAGGGCGGTGTCGGCCTGCGGCGCGTAGACGCCGGGCAGCGCGAGGAGAGTCATCCGCGACCCGCTGCCGGGGCTGCCGGATCCAGAGCCGTCGGAGCCGACTGACCGACAGCTCCCGTCCCGCACCGCTCTCGCCTCGTAATGCCTGTGAGGCCTGTGAGGCCTGTGAGGCCTGTGAGGCCTGTGAGGCCTGTGAGGTCCAAGAGTCCGGTGAGTCCGGTGAGGCTCATGACGCGGGACCGGACGTCCGCGGCTCCAGCGGCTCCAGCGGCTCCCTCAACGACGACGCGCCCGCCCGCCAGCGATCCAGCAGGTGCTCCCCCAGCCGGTCCTCCAGGAATCCGGTCGCGTCGATGCCGAACACGATGTCGGCGGCGAGGTGCGGCTCGGCCTCCAGCAACCCGCCGATCACGTCGTGGCGCACGACCTGTTCGTGCACGGCGTCCGCCTCGACGTGCTCGGTGTAGAAGTGCTCGGCCGCAGGTCCGGCCCCCGTGCGCGCCATGGCCCGGGCGAGCCGGCGTGAGCCGGGCGACGAGGTGATCTCGACGGCGGCGAAGTGCCCGACCAGGGCGCCGCGCAGACTGCGGTGCAGGCCGAGGAGAGACATGAGGTTGACGGTGGCGAGGGCCTGCGCGCAGCCCGCGTCCGCGTATCGGCCGTAGGAGGTGTCCAGCCCGAGGTCGGCCATCAGGTCCGCGAACAGTACGGCGTGCACCCGCTCGGCCCGCCCTCCCCCGTACTCGTCGAACTCCACCGCCGCCATGCCCGCCTTGGCCCGTCCCCACAGCCGGGGCAGCACCCAGGCGTGCGGATCGGCCTCCTTGAGGTGGTAGAGGGAGCGCTGGGCGGCGTACTCACGCAGTTGCCACAACTCGCCGCGGTCGCTGAGCCAGTGCGAAACGCCGGTCCCGTGGACCGGTTCGACGAGCAGTTCCGCGAGGGCCTCGTCGACGCTGCGGGGGCGGGTCGCGTCCTGGCGCAGCGCGGTCAGGAAGCGGTTCTCCAGCTGTCGGCGGAAGGCGAGCAGGGCGGGATCCCATTCGTACGCGTCGTCGACTCCGGCGAACCCGCGGTAGTGCAGCTCGTAGCAGAGGTACAGGGCGAGTTGCAGGTCGTCCCCGTACGGGGCGGCCTGCCGGAGCGGACCGTCGGCCGCCGCCGGGCCGGTCCCCCGGAACGTGTCGACAACGAAGGCGGAGAGCGCGCCCCGGGGTGGGGGCACCACAGGGCCGGTGGGGTGGAGGGGCATGAGAGTGGCGGTACCCGCAAATCGACGTGCGGAACGCAGCAGCCGCGTCCGACACAGCCAAATGGCCGCAGGAGCGGCCCGCCCGGTCGGTTCCCACCCCGTGGTCGCGCGGCCCGGCCGGATCCGCGCACACCCGGAACTCCCGAACCCCGTCGCTGTCGTCCGTATAGAACTCCTCAGAGTGTGCGGAGGGCGGGCAGGAGTTCCTTCTCCGCCCAGTCGATGAACGGGCGCTGGTGCTCGCCGCCGACCTGGACGAGGGCGATCTCGGTGAAGCCCGCTTCGGCATAGGGGCGTACCGCTTCGACGAAGTCGTCCACGCGGTCGCCGCACGGGATCGTCCGGGCCACGTCCTGCGGCGTGACGAACCGGGTGGCTCCGGCGAAACCGGCGGGCCCCGGCAGTTCGGAGTTGACCGGCCACCCTCCGGCGAACCAGCGGAACTGGTCGTGCGCGCGGGCGACCGCCGCGTCCCGGTCGGTGTCGAAGCAGACCGGGAGCTGGCCCACCCGGGGCTTGCCGCTGCCGCCGTGCCGGTCGAACGATTCGATCAGGCCGGCCTTGGGCTCGGTCGCGATGACCAGGTCGCCGAGGCGGCCGGCGAGGGAGCAGGAGCGTTCGCCCGAGACGGCGATCCCGATCGGTGGGAGCACGTCGGGCAGGTCCCAGAGCCTGGCGTTCGCCACGTCGAAGTGCGCGCCGTGGTGGTTGACGTCGCCGCCCGCGAAGAGCGATCGGATGATCTCCACCGCCTCTTCGAGCATGTCGATGCGTTCCTGCGCGGAAGGCCAGCCGGCACCCACCACGTGCTCGTTGAGGTTCTCGCCTGAGCCCAGGCCCAGCCGGAACCGCCCCTCCGAGAGCAGCTGCATCGTGGCCGCCTTCTGCGCGATCACCGCCGGGTGGTACCGCACGGTCGGGCAGGTCACGTACGTCATCAGCGGGATCCGCTCGGTGGCCTGGGCCGCGGCGCCGAGGACGCTCCATGCGTACGGGGCGTGCCCCTGCGACTCCAGCCAGGGGAAGTAGTGGTCCGAGGTGACGGAGAAGTCGAAACCGGCCCGCTCCGCCGCGACCACGTCGCCCACGAGAGCGCGGGGGCCTGCTTGCTCTGTCATCATCGTGTAGCCGATTTGCACCATAAAATGCGCAGTTCCCTCCTTTCCCGCTGTGAAACCTTTCGGGTGGAGAAGCCGGGGTGGGGCACGGTGCGGCCGAGGCGGGGCACGGTGCGGCCGAGGTGCCGAACGGTGTGTACCGGGGGAGCCTGGAAGTGCGACAAGGCTGTGGGTACCCCGACAGCGGCCGGAGGTGGCGATGGAGCCCGTGGAGGCACTGGAGCGCATCGCGTTCCTGCTGGAACGCCACCGTGCCCCGACCTACCGGGTACGGGCGTTCCGCACCGCCGCAGCGGTGGTGCGCGAGCTGACACCCGCCGAGCTGGCCGAGCGCGCCGGGCACGGGACCCTGGAATCGCTCAAGGGCATCGGCCCCAAGACCGCAGGCGTGATCAGCGAGGCCCTGGCCGGCGAGGTGCCCGCCTATCTGGAGCGCCTCGAAGGCGAGGCCCTCACTCCGCTCGTCGAAGGTGACGCCGGCACTCGTCTGCGCGCCCTGCTGAAGGGCGACTGCCACCTGCATTCCGACTGGTCGGACGGCGGCAGTCCCGTCGAGGAGATGGGCCGCGCGGCGCGGGACGTCGGACACGACTGGGCCGTGCTCACCGATCACTCGCCCCGGCTGACCGTGGCCCACGGTCTGTCGCCCGAGCGACTGGCCGAACAGCTGGACCTCGTGGCCGAGTTGAACGCCCGGTGGGCACCTTTCCGGCTGCTGACGGGCATCGAGTGCGACATCCTCGACGACGGCACCCTCGACCAGGAGCCGGAGTTGCTCGACCGGCTCGACGTGGTCGTGGTGTCGGTGCACTCCAAGCTGCGGATGGACGCGGCGGCGATGACCCGCCGCATGGTGGCTGCCGTCAGCAGTCCCAGGGCCGATGTGCTGGGCCACTGCACCGGGCGCCTGGTCACGGGCCGGGGCAGGCCCGAGTCCGCATTCGACGCGGACGCGGTCTTCGCGGCGTGCGCAACAGCCGGAACGGCCGTGGAGATCAACAGCCGCCCCGAACGGCTCGACCCGCCCCGTCGCCTGATCCGCAAGGCGGTGGAGGCGGGAACCCTGTTCGCCGTGAACACCGATGCGCACGCCCCCGGCCAGCTGGACTGGCAGGTGATCGGATGCGCGCGGGCGGAGGAGGGCGGGGTGCCCGCCGAACGCGTGGTGAACACCTGGGACGCGTCGAGACTCCTGTCCTGGACCGGGGCGAGCCGCAAGCGCGAAGTCACTTGACCGACGGAGCACCCTGACGCCGGGCCGGACTCCGTCTCATTTCCGCACACGGGCTTGCGTCGGCAACACGGCCACGGCGGCAGCCGGCAACAAGGGCAGGGCTGCCGCGACGATCACGACGACGAGGGCCGGGCCCGGGCCGAAGGTCTCAGCGACGGACCGGGTCACATCGAGCTCTGGGCTGGAGGACAGGCACACCGGCTGCTCACGCGCCGCATCACCCACGCACCCCAGGTCGATCGCACGCAGCCGCATGGCCCAGGTCCATGACAGGGCGACCAGCCAGGACCCGACGATGCCAGCGGCGGGCACCCCGAGCCACAGCGCCGTGCGCAAGTGTGCGTTCGCAGGATGCCAACGTCGCCAGGAAGCAGCCACCACCAGCAGCCACCCGCACAACAAGACGGCGCTTGCCGCCGTGGCGAGCAGCGTGCTGACACGTAGGGGAATCCCGGTGGCCTCGACCCCGCCCAACCGGGTGGACGCCGCCGCGTAACTGCCGCCGACCAGACCGGCGGCAATCGGAGTGTCCGGCGAACTTTTGGGATCTGCCCAACGAAGCAGCAGATCCTGAAGGGTACTGAGGGCGATCCCGGCGAGGGCTCCCGCCAGCAGCACGTGTCCGACCGAAGAACTGAGCAACACATCGGGGTCGAGCAGGGTCGCGCGACGCTCGCGCGACGTCGGGTGGCGCAGAAGCCGTTTCATGTGTCGGCCAGGGGGACCGGGCGCGCAGGGGCCGTCCCGCAGCACGGTGCTCATCGCCGCCGCATCGTAGGCCGTTGAACGGGCGTCCGCCGCATGTTCGCGGGCCCGCAGGAACGCACGACTCACAAGTTCGGCGATCAGGACCAGGGCGACGATGCGGATCGTGACCACCATCGACTCGTGGGCAGAACTGTCGGACACCGTCACGGCGACCAGGAAGAAGGCGCCGATGGCCACGTTCTGCGCCCGCAGAACCATCATGATGCAGTGCGACCACAGGTCATCGGCCTTCACGTGTGCGAGCTCGTGACGCATGATGGCCGCGAATGCTCTCCGCGCTTCCTCCCCCTTGTGGTGCAGCGCGAGAGTCTCCGGCCCCAGCACGAGTCGCGGGGATCCTTGGTACCCGAACCTGAAAAGCGATTTCGGTGATCACGCCGTCCAGTTCGGCGAATGGCGTACCCCATAATTTTCGGGTCCGCCGTCGCCGCCATCGAGCAACTCCTCCGTACAGAGCGACTCCCGCGAGCAGAGGCCATGCGAGATGACGAATGGCTGCCACCACACCGCTGCAGACCAATGCCGCAACGGGCGTGAGCAGTTCCACCACTCCTGCAGCGCCAAAGCCGAGCGCGTCGTCCTTCGCTCGCAAGAATTTACGTTCGGCCTGCTGGGCAAGATCCCTTGCCGACAACGGCCCCACGCCCACAGACACTCGATGCTCTTCGACCCCACGCACCTCATGGGAACGAGATTTCACCATCGGAAACGATCTCGTTTCCGAGAATGGTATGGGTGCAGCTCCTTCGAGTCATCCATATGACAGCAATGGTCGGACGACCCTTCTTCGATGGTGCGGCTCAACGGGTCCGGTAGCGGGCGTAGATCAGTCCGCTGTCGAAGGCACGCTCCTCGACCCGTTCGAGATCGAGGCGCACGCCGTCCGGGAAGAACCGCTTGCCGCCGCCGACCACGCTCGTGGTGATGAACAGGTGGTACTCGTCCACCAGGCCGGCCGCGATCGCCTGGGCCGCGAGGTTCGGACCGTCCACGGTGAGGTCGTGATCGGCCTCCGCCTTGAGCTTGCGCACCGCGTCCGGGTCGAAGGTCCGCTCGATCCTGGTCTTCGCGCTGGACACCGAGTCAAGTGTCGTGGAGTACACGATCTTCTCCGCGGCCTGCCAGTCGCGGGCGTACTGCAGGATGTGCGGCGGCTGGTCGGGCTCGGTGTGCGCGGTCTCCCAGTAGACCATCGTCTCGTACATCCGTCGGCCGTAGAGGTACGTGCCGACGGGGCGGAAGAGGTCGTTGATGAAGGAATGCACCTCCTGGTCCTCGGCCCCGGTGCCGAGGTCGCCCTCCGCCGCCTCGGCGTAGCCGTCGAGCGAAGTGATCATCGAGTAGATGAGCTTTGCCATGGGTCTCCTTCGGGTACGAGCGCGTCGGGGGCAGCACTCCTGCACATGGTGACCTCCGCACGACCCGGAACTCATCGATCGGCCGGCGATCGGTCTGGCTCCTGGATCCGGACGCGGGACCAGCCCTCGCCCGCGGTCGCGAAGTTCCCCGCCCCCATCACCCCGTCACCACCCCACTCGAACAAGCGCAGATCACCGCTCGTGGTGCAGATGCTCACGTCCACAGCGGTTTCCCCAGTACGAGACGGACATTCGATCCGTGGCCCAGAGTGTGCAGCTCATCCTCCGTCCAGACGCGTCCTAGAACGTCGCCAGCTTCCTCACCACGACGTCGGCTGCCCGTGCATAGCGATTCGGCTCGCCCGTCTGAGCCCGCCCCGGCGGCCCTGCACTCTCGCTGTGCGCGACGAGCCTGAAGATCAGTGCACGGACCAGCATCTGCGGCCAGTCGGGATGACCGCTGCCGGCCGTCAGCAGGTCGGACGGAAGGTCGAACCACAGCAGGCCGTCCGCCACCACGACGGCCTCGGCGAACAGCGGGGGCCGCCAGTACGGGGAAAAGTCGATCACGGCAGGCACTTGATCCGCAGCGAACAGCACATTGCCCGTGAGATCGCCGTGGATGAGTTGAGCCTCGTCCTGCCGCACCGGACGCCTCAGCTCCAGCAGGGTCGAGAACGGTACGGCGAGGTCATCGATCACGTCGACGGCCTGCTCGCCCCACGCGACTCGGTCGGCCACCGCCCAGGGATGCACCTGCTGGTCGAGGAAGTCGGGCCGCGGCACCCCTCGCAGAGCGGCGTGGAAGGCACGGCCTGCGCTGAGCACACCGCTCCAGTGCCCCTGCGGACCGGGTTGACCGGTCAGGAACTCGTCGGCGGTCCAGCCGTCCACGACGCTTCGCCCGTCGGCGGCCCGCAGCGGCAGCGGAACGCGGAAGCCACTGCACGACGCCAGCTCCTCGAACAAGGAAGCCGCCCACTCGGCCTCGTTGTCAGGGCCCTCGGCAGGCTTGAAGACAAACCCACCGACGCGAACACTTCGGCCCTGCCCACCGACCAGCGGTACAGCAGGACCCTTCACACCGAAGGCGGCAAGGACGGCGGGGGCCGGGACGGCATTGCTCGGCAGCTCGGTCATGCCGGGCATCCTGTCGACATCACCTTGCCCCGCGCACCTTGATTTCACCTCCCCGGCGCACCTTGATGGCGACAGGACCCCGATTAGGCGGTCGCTGAACGTCCCGGGCGGCCGGGTGGCGCCCTCCGCCCGGTAGGCGCGTACGGCCGGGTCCGTGAAGGTGAGGGTGAGGGCCGGGCAGGCGTCTTCGGGGGCGTCGCCGTCCTCGGGCGAACAGGCCATCACGTCAAGGGGGTTGAGGCCGGGGCACACGGCCTGGGCGGGTACGTCCACCTTCAGCGACAGGCGCTTGCCCGGGCCGATCTGATGCACCCCGGACGCCGGCGGCTCGACCGCTCGCGCGTCCGGCCCCTCCTCGACGACCGTCACGTCCAGCCCAGCACGGGGTCCCCCTCCCGCTCCCCGGCTCCCCGCACCGCGGGGCGGACATCCCCCTGTATCCCGCACCGCGACAGCCTGGCCGCCACCCCGCCCGTGAGCTTCCGGCTGTGGCGATGACGAGGGTGTGGTGGAAGGTCACGGCCACGAGGGTTCTCCTGTTCAGGCGTTGTCGGTGGGTGAGGTGATGCGGGCGAGTGTGCCGTTCTCCAGCGCCGCCCAGACCGCACCGTCCGGTCCGAGGGTGATTCCGTGCGGTTCGCAGTTCGGTGTAGGCAGATCGTGCGCGGCGATGGTGCCGTCGAGGGCCACGGAGCCGATGCGGTTGCCTGCCCACTCGGTGAACCACAGGCGGCCGGTGTCGTCCGCAGTGATGGCGTGGGGTCGGGCGGAGCTGTCCTGCAGCGGAAACTCGGTGATCCGGCCGTCGGTGGTGATCCGGCCGATCTGACCGGCGGCGATCTCGACGAACCAGAGGGCGCCGTCGCGGCCCGCGGTGATTCCCACGGGCCCGGCGGCCTCGGTCGGCAGTGGCCGGACGGTGACCGCGCCGTCCATGTCGATCCGGCCGATCGCATGGGCCTGGTTCATCGTGAACCACATCGCGCCGTCGCTCCCCGCGGTGATCACGGAGGGGAACGCGCCCTTGACCGGGAGCGGGAACTCGGTGACCTGGCCGTCAGTGGTGATCCGGCCGACCTGGTCGGTGTTCACCTCGGTGAACCACAGTGCGCCGTCCGGCCCCGCGGCGATGCCGTACGGCCCGCAGTCGGGTGTGGGCAGTGCGAACTCGGTGACCTGGCCGTCGGTGGTGATCCGGCCGATCCGGTGCGCCTGGTACTCGGTGAACCACAGCGCGCCGTCCGGGCCCGGGACGATGACCGTCGGCCCGCAAGCCGGGTCGAGCCGGTAGTCGGTCGGCTTGCCATCGGGTACCAGGCGGACGATCCGGCCGCTGTGGACCAGGGTGAGCCACAGGGCACCGTCCGGGCCCGTGGTGATCCCGTACGGCCCGGCATCGCGGTCGGTCACGCCGTACTCCTCGATGCACACCCGCGTCACGGCGTCCGCTCCTGTTCCTGTTCGACGGCGATGCGGGCGATGTCCGCCGGAGTGCCGGCCATGAGGGTGCGAGCGTGCTCACTCACCAGGTCCACCGGCCAGTCCCACCACGCGGCACGCAGCAGCCGGTCGACGTCGGCATCGTCGAAGCGGCGGCGGATGGGCCGGGCCGGGTTGCCACCGACGATCGTGTACGGCGGGACGTCGGCGGTGACCACCGCGCCGGCGGCGATGATGGCGCCGTCGCCGATCCGCACGCCCGGCATGACGGTGGCCCGGTGACCCAGCCAGACGTCGTTACCGACGACCGTGTCGCCCCGGCTGGGCATCGAGGTGACGACGTCGAGGGTCTTCTCGGCCCACTCGCCGCCGAACATGGTGAAGGGGAAGGTGGACACACCCATCGTCGGGTGCTCGGCGCCGGCCATCAGGAACCGGGTACCCGCCGCGATGGCGCAGTACCTACCGATGATCAACCGTTCGGGTCCGTAGGCGTAGAGCACGTTGCGGTGCTCGAACTCGGTCGCGCCGTCGGGATCGTCGTAGTACGTGTACTCGCCCACGACGATCGACGGCGAACTGACCAGGGGTTTGAGGAACACCACCCGCTCGTGGGCCGGCAGTGGGTGCAGGGTCGACGGATCAGGGGTCATTTTCTGCTCCTGGTGAAGGGGGTCTGCGGGAACGGGGTCGAGGAAGCTGTAGACGCGACGCAGGCGATCCCGCTCGGCGATCAGGACGGCGAGCCCGATGATCACTGGTGGCCCGTCAACAGGGGCCAGTTCCCAGGCGAGGCGCGCCACGTGGTGGTGGGCGTCGACGTTCCCGGCCATGCGGTACACCAGGCCGGGGAACTGCCGCTGGGCGGTGGCCACCACGTCCTCGATGGCGTAGCGACCCTCGGCCGATGTGATCGGGTCGGCGTAGCGGGCATCGTCGGTCCAGAGCTCGTCGACGAGCGCTCGGCGCCTGGCCGGGTCGCGCTCGTTCCAACTGGCCAGGTATCTCCTGGCCAGTTCGTCGATGTCGGACATGGTCACTCTCCCTCGGCCGTCGCGGTGTGATGACCAAGCTAGGACCGGGGGCCGGGACGGGAATCTGTCATGCCCCGGTAGTCCGACCCGGGGAAGTGCCGTCGGCATAAGTAGGGTTGCCATGTGATGCGCGGACGGGGTGGGGAGATATCGGTCGTCGACCAGTTGCTGGCGGGGTGCCGGACCGGTCGCAGTGCCGGCCTGCTCATCACCGGGGACCCTGGTATCGGCAAGACCGCACTGCTGGAGTACGCGGCGTCGGCGGCCGACGGGCTACGGGTCGTACGCAGCACGGGGATCGAGTCCGAGGCGCACCTGCCGTTCGCCGGCCTGCACTTGCTGCTGCGACCTGCTCTCGACCGGATCAGCGCCCTGCCCGCGCCGCAGGAGCGTGCGCTGAGAGGGGCGTTCGGGCTGGTCCCGGCCGAACCGGGCGACCGTATGCTCGTCGGCCTCGCCGTCCTGTCCCTGCTCGCCGAGTTCGCCGACGGTGGGCCCGTACTGTGCCTCGTCGACGACGCGCAGTGGCTGGACCGGGCATCGGCCGAGGCCCTGCTTTTCGCCGCGCGGCGGCTCGACGCCGAGGGCATCGCGTTGATCATCGGCGCCCGCACCGGCTTCGCCGCACAGGGGCTCCCCCACCTGCCGCTCACCGGGCTCGACGCGTCCGCCGCCGCAGGGCTGCTGGCCGAACACGCCGCCCTGCTGTCGCCTGCCGACCGGTACCGGGTGCTGGCCGAAGCGCAAGGCAACCCGCTCGCCCTCCTCGAACTGCCGACCGCTCTCGGCGCCGGCCGATCGGTCGGCGCCGGTCAGGCCCTGCCCATGACGGAGACGGTCCAGGCGGCCTTCCTCGACCAGGTGTTGCAGCTACCGGAACCGAGCCGGCACCTGCTGCTCGTCGCGGCCTCCGAGGACACCGGTGACCGCCACGTCGTCCTGCGCGCAGCCGCCGCTCTCGGCTGCCGGCTGACCGATCTGGTGCCCGCCGAGACGGCGGGGCTGCTCCGGGTGGACCAGCAGACCGTCCGATTCCGCCACCCCCTCGTACGGTCTGCCGTTTATCAGGCAGCTCCGGTCAGCCTCCGCCTGGTGGTGCACACGGCGCTCGCCGAAGCCCTCGACCAGCCGCAGGACGCCGACCGGCGTGCCTGGCACCACGCCGTGGTCGCCATCGGACCTGACGAGCAGGTGGCCACGGAACTGGAGCTGAGCGCCCAGCGGGCCGCCGCGCGCAGCGGCTACGCGGCCTCTGCGGCGGCCTACGAACGGGCGGCGCACCTCACACCGTCCGATGCGGACCGCGCCCGCCGGTTCGTGCTGGCCGCCGAAGCAGCCGCCGAGGAAGGCGACATCGAGCGCATGGTGGAACTCGCCGGTCTCGGCGAGAAGTGCACCGACGAGCCGGACGTGACCGTCCGCGCCGTCCGGGTTCGCGCCGCCGCGGCGTTCCATCACGGCCTGCTCCGCACGGCCGGCGAGTTGCTGACCGAAGCAGCCGCGCTCACCCGGGCCGAGGACACGTCACTCGCCGCTCACCTGCTGATCGACGCGGTGCACGCCGCCTGGTATCTCGGGGAACACGAGATCGCGGACACCGCCGGCCGGCTGGATGCCCTGCCGTTGCCGCCCGACGACCCGCTCACCCACGTCGCCCGCCTGCTGACCTGTGCCACGCGGTCCGCGATCGGGCAGGGGGACCGGGACCCGGGGGCCCTCGCACGACGGATCGCAGCCGCCCGGCGTACGGGATTCGGCGGCCCGCACGACACCATCCTCGTCGGCGCCACCAGCCTTCAGGTCGCCGGCCAGGACGCCGAGGCACACCGGGTGGCGGACGAGCTCCTCGCCCGGTGCCGCGAGCGGGGATGGATCGGCCGCACGCCGCCGGTGCTGGCATGCGCCGCCCGCGCGCTGACCTTCCTCAGCCAGCACACCGACGCCTGGGACGAGGCGACCCAGGCACTGCAGATCGCCCGGGAGCTCGGGCACCGGCAGTGGATCGCCGAGATCAGCGGTGTACTGGCCTATCTGGCCGCACTGTCGGGCGACGAGGACCGCTGCCACGCCTTCGCGGAGGATGCGCTCACGGCGACAGAACCCGGCGCACCCCCAGCCGGCATGTCCTGGGCGCAGTGGGCACTGGCCCTGCTCGACCTCGGCCACGCCCGATGGGATTCCGCACTCACCCGGCTCACCGCCTTGCACACCGGCCCGGTGCGACATCAGCTTCCCGGCTCGCGCAGCATCTCCGACCTGATCGAGGCAGCGGTGCGGCTCGGCCGGCCGGCCCTCGCACAGGAGCCACTCGCACGGCTCACGGACTGGGCACACCATGCCAAGCAGCCGTGGATCGACGCACACGTACAGCGCTGTCGTGCGCTGCTCGCGCCAGAAGCAGACGCCGCCGAGCTGTACCGATCCGCGTTGCGGCTGCACCCCGGTGACCGGCAGTTCGATCGTGCACGGACCGCTCTCCTCTACGGGGAATGGCTGCGCCGTACGCGCCGGAAGTCCGAGGCCCAGGCGCAGCTCCGCGACGCGTTCGAAACGTTCCGGAGGCACGGCGCCACGCCGTGGGCGGAACGAGCCCGTGCCGAGCTCGACGCCACCGGGGAAGTCGTGGCGAAGACGGAGACCTCGGGCGGAGCGTTGGCCGTACTCACCCCGCAAGAGCGAAAGATCGTCCGCTTGGCCGCGCGCGGACTGTCCAACCGGGACATCGCCGCGCAGTTGTTCCTCAGCCCACGCACTGTCGGATACCACCTCTACAAGGCATTTCCCAAACTCGGCGTCACCGCTCGAATCGAACTCGCCGGTCTCGAAAAGAGCGAGGGCGCCTCACCTCGCTGACCAATTCCCTGAGCCGTTCCCGTTCCACAGACAGCCGTCCCCGTTCCACAGGGCCGCCTCGCAGCGCAGGGCGCACACGTCGCGGTTCACCACGTTCCCGGCGCCGCCCACACCGGTTCTCTCGAACACGAGCGCCCCTCCGATGCCGCGCACGGGGAGGAAGCCGATACATTCGGCACGCTCACCGAGACCGGCATCGAGCGGATCTGCCGCGTCAACGCCGCCGTACCCGCCATGCTCATCGCGGAGCTCGCTCGGCGCCGCACTCGACATCGGACCGCGCATCCGGGTCAACGCCGTTGCGCCAGGCCCCGTGCAGACCGGCTGGATGAGCGACGAGCTCATCGCCCAGGTCGTCCCGGACATCCCGATGGCTCGCGTCGGCACACCCGCCGACATCGCGGACGCCTGCGTCTTCCTCGCCCCGGCCCAGGCCCGGCAGAACCCGTTGCCCGCTGTCGAACCCCATGAGAGCATCAGGGTTCAACGGTCCGTCTCCTTGTCGTTTGCGCTTCGCCACGCAAACGGAAGAATGCGGGCCGTTCCCATGTCCACGGTCTGAATGATCCGCCAAGATCTGCAATGGCAGGTGCCGTCTGATGTACCCAACAGAGCCGACAGAGGCCTGCATCGAGGATGCGAGCAACATCTTGGTTGCGCCTTCGACATTGCAGGACAATGACTTGGTCAGGGATTTCTTCGGGACCGTCATCACGACAGAGGACCTTGCTTCTGGTTCGCCCCATCTTGCCCAGAAGACCGTCTACCTGTGTGGCGATGTATCCGGGATCAGCGGGTCCCAACTGCGTGCGGCGGCCCGGGTGTTCGTTGTCCGGGAGCTTTCGCACGGTCACCACGAGGACGTCGGCAAAGCTTGGACCCTCGTCGACAGCGGCCGGGTCCCCCTCCGCGTACACGGCGCCGGCGTGTACTACCGCCGATTTTTCGGCCTCGACTCCGATCACTTCGGACGGATCCGTGCGGAGCATGCGTTCCAGTCCCTGACGGAGTCCACCAAGCCTGGAACGGCCCATCGCAGCGGAATCTATCTGACGCCCGTCACGCAGAATGGTGACGAACTACATTTCCGCCTGCTCCGGTGCTCCACGAATCTCTCGGGGCCCACCGAGAGCTTTCGCCCCACCGACACGCGCATCGTCGAGGATCTGAACCGCGAGGCCGCCACCGTCTTCCGGAACCAGGCACCGCTGAATCACGTCCTCGCTCAGATCTACCACAACACCCTTGCCACGGCCGAGCGCAAGCAGTCCAAGGCCAAGATCTCGGCCCATGCCGACAAGACCAAGGACATGCCCGTCAACGGCATCATGGCCTTCTGCACCTTCTACGACCGGCTCGACGGACTCCAGCCCCTGGCCGAAGACCCCTTCGACTACGGCGTGAAGGGTGTCAGCGGGCTGACCAAACTCCGCTTTCGCCTCAAAGAACCGGCGCCCGAAGAATGTGACGGGGCCGCGCTCCCCCAGCAATTCACCGTGACTCTCCATCCCGGCTCCGTGTTCTTCATGCCGCTGTCCATCAACCGCCTGTATACGCACGAAATCCGACCCTCCACGTTGGACGCCGAATTGCTCCCGACCCGCCTGGGATACGTGGTGCGCTGTTCGAGCGCCGAAGCCGTTCACAAGAACGGCCACACCTTCCTCAAAGTGGCCGGGGATCTGGTGAAGTTGGGGCCACCCACACCGGAAGGGATGGACGAGCTGCGCAGGCTGTACGCCGAAGAGAACAGGACATCGTCCTTCATCGATTACGGCGACGAATTTCTCTTCAGTATGAACACGGGGGACTACGATGCCCCCCGGGTCTAGGATCTCGGACGAGATCCTCTCGTTCGCTCTGCCGACCGAGGAGAATCTCTTTGCAGAGCTGTCCGCGTCGGCTCGTTGGGAAGACGTAGGGAAAGGCCGGCGAGGCGCCACGCTCACCAAGGTCGACGAGTCGGACGGCGTGCCTCTCGTACGTACTACCAGTCGATACAGCAGCCCCACGCAGCGCTTCCGGGCGGTGCACGAACGGCTGGCACAACAGATTCAAGAAAGTGCGGCGCTTTCGGTCGGCTTCAACAACGCCCTCATCGAGAGCTACACGAACGCCTACACCACCATGGGCAGTCATTCCGACCAAGCCCTCGATCTGGCCAACGAGTCGTTCATCGCCGTCTTCTCCTGCTACCAACATCCCGAAGCGGGACCGTTGAGGAAGCTGGTCTTCGAATCGAAGGGGTCCGCTGGTGAGAAATTCGAGATCCCTCTCGCCCACCACAGCATCGTCGCTTTTTCTGTCGACACGAATCGGCGGCTCAGGCACAAGATCGTGGCAGACAAGCCCGTCCCGGCGGCGGACAATCAATGGTTGGGCGTGACCTTTCGAACGTCAAAGACTTCCGTTCGGTTCCGCGACGGACATGCATACCTCCCGCAGGGTGCACGCCTCATGGCGGCCGACGAGGAGCAGCAGCGCGATTTCTACCGACTACGGCGCCGTGAGAACAACGAAACGGACTTCCGCTACCCCCTGCTGACGTACACCATCAGCGAGAGCGATCTGATGCCGCCCGTCTGACCTGAGTGGGGCAGACCGTGATCCCGGAGGAGACAGCCTGCCCCAGTCGTCGTTCCCGTCAGACACTGAAGCGTTCGACGAGCATCTTCATGGTGTCGAAGGCAGGCTTGGGGGAGTAGTCATCGGTGGTGAGCCCGAATTGATGGAACAGTCCCGTTTCGGCGCTGTCGGCATCCCGCAGCGCAAAATGCGTGTAACCGCTCAGGTGGAGTTGCTTCGATTGGGCGGCGATCACATTCACCACGGTCTGGACGACGTCGGCCTGCCGGTCCGGGTGGCGTTCGGGGCCGGTTGGCCAACCGTGCTCGGTGATGTGCAGCGGTAGGTGTCCCAAGCCGGAGGGGGCCAGTACCGAGTCGCGGTGATGACGTAGCAGTCCCTCGACAGCCTGCGCGAGGTCGGATGCGTCGACGGGTTGGAAGACATCGGGAAAGAAGTCCAGGCCCACGTAGTCCAGATCGGCGATGAAGTCCGCTCCCCCGAGGCTGGTCAGATCAGTGACGAAGGAGGTTGCCGGCCCGAAGAGAGGGGTGGTGTTGAATCCGACCCGTAGGTCTGTGTACCCGAGTTCACGTGCTCGCGCTTTGGCGACGGAAACCCCACGGACGATCGCCTCGTGCACCGCCGGGTAGTAGCCGTCCAGCGTCGGGTTCGACGTGACGTTGGGCTCCTCCGTCACTTGCAACGTGCTCATGACCGCGCCGTACTGCTCGACCAGCTCGCGCAGGAAGTCGCAGTAGCCGTCGACGTCTCCGGCCGGGGACCGGTACTGCGCCACCAGGTCCAAAAGGCGCCCCCGGACGGCGTATTGGGCTGCGGCGGCCGGCGCCGCGGTCGCGTGTGGCTCGCCGAGGCGGGTGGCATCGTCGAAGCCTGTGTAGGCGCGCACCAGGAACGGACGGCCTGGTCGGCCCTGGAGGCGGTCGAGTGCACTCGACACGAGGGCCGGGTCATCGGGCAGGCCGCCGGCCAGTCCTCCGGTGTCATCACCGGCGACTCCGCCCGGGTAGATCCCGAAGAGCATGCCGTCATGCGCGGTCGGTGTCACGCGTTCGATTCCTTTCGGTTCGGCGTTGTAGGGGGCGTGGAGGTTGTCGCCGAATCGGTCGGCCCCGTCAGTGAGCCGCTGCGGAGGTCGTCGATGACCGAGGCGATCCATGCCGTCTCAGCGCGAGCGAGGCACAACGCGTATTCAGCTTCGATGACGTGCAGGCGGGGCACGCCGGCCGCCAGGGCCTCCGCGAGGCGTTCTTCATCGGCGGCCGTGCGTCGCCCGAGGCGTTGGGCACGCTCGACCAGGGCCTCCACCACGCCGCTCACGCCGAGGGCGCCGAGATAGGTGACTGCGCCCAGGAACTGCGAGAACTCGCGTTCCGGGTTGCGGATCTGGGAGTCCAGCCGTCGCACGAGCTCGTCGCGGCCCTCTTCCGTGAGGGCGTAGACGGTCCTCTCCGGACGGTTTCCCAAGCGCTGCTGGCCTTGCGAGGCGAGCCAGCCCGCTTCGGTCAGGGCGGCAACGGTGTTGTAGAGCGTGCCTCGCGTGATCACGGCCGCGTGGTTGTCGCTGCGTTTTCGCAGTTCGGCAAGCATCTGGTGCGGGTGCGAGGGCTGTTCGAGCAGGAGACCCAGAACTGCCAGAACGATCGGGTTGTCGAGAGCGCGGCGCGGCATAGTCGAACTCTATCAGTCTAAATAAACTATTGGGCGACCCGTGAGAACTGGAGTCGCGTCGGAGGGCTCGGCGGGCCTGCGGACCGTCACGCGGGGGCCGAGGCAGCTTCTCTTGGACATGGGCTCGTACCACCAGGCTGTCGAAGATCGAGGTGTTGAAGGTCTTGAACTTGACCATGCCGATGGATGTTTCGCCCGGGGTGCTGCCCACACGCCACTCGCAGCCCAGTGGAGCCGCCTCACCACAGCCGGGACGGAGGAGCCGGCCAAGAAACTCTCTGACTGGAAATGTTCGTCACGGATCTCTCGACCCCCTCATAAGGTGTGCGCTGAAAGTGAATCGCCGCCGTCGTCACTCTCGGGACGCCTTGCAGCGACCGTGCACGAAAACCGACGAAGTCCTCCGGGAAGGTGCACGAGCTGGGCCTCCTGGATTTCCTTCAGAGCCTCTCGCCTTTTTGTTTCCGCTGTCACGAACGGTGAGGACCACATGAGTAATTCCACGCAGGCCACTACGTACTCGACCAAGGGCATCTGGGACGAGACCCACTGGTGGGGGTTCCAGATATTCCTCGACCGCGAGGGCATGGAGACCCTCGACAAGGCCATCGAAGAGGGCGACGCGATCGCCGAAATCCTGTCCGCGGCACTGGACGGCGAGGGAATCGGCGAAGTGATCGAGGTGGTCAGCTGGATCATCAAGGTGAGGTGGGCGCTGACGAAGGCCGTCGCCGGAAGCGGCGGTGTCGAGCTCACCTCCCCCTGGATCGCCCCCGGCATGCTCATCCCGACCCCGCTCCAGGACGACGTCGGCGACGAGAGCCTGTACTGGGCCGTCCACGACGGGACCCAGTGGTCGCCCGACCACAGGTTCAGCCACGAGTTCAGCGAGGACGGCGGAGCCCTGGGCGTCCTCCGGAAGTCCCTCGTGTGCGTGCACCGGGGCATGGACTCGGACCAACGCCTGCTCTGGACCTCCTACGACGGCAACGGCGCCTGGACCGACGACCGGCCGATCCCCGGCGTCTCCAGCCGGATGCGGCCCGCGCTGGCCACGTACCAGGACCAGTTGTACTGCGTCCACCGCGGCGCCAACGACGACCAGTCGCTGTACTGGCTCACCTACGACGGCACGTCCTGGTCCGGCGACACCCTGATCGCCTCCGGCGTCTCCACCGCGGTCTCACCGGCCCTGGCCGTGTTCCACGACAAGCTGTACTGCGTCCATCGCGGCGCGAACAACGACCAGAAGATGTACTGGCTCGCCTTCGACGGCACCTCCTGGAGCGAAGACACCCGGATTCCCGACGTCTCCACGGCCACGGGCCCGGGGCTGGCCGTCTTCCAGGACCAGCTGCACTGCGTCCACCGCGGCGCGAACAACGACCAGACCCAGTACTGGCTCACCTACGACGGCACGTCCTGGTCCGGCGACACCCAGATCCCCGACATCTCCACAGCCGCCGATCCCGCCCTCGCCGTCTTCCAGGACCGGCTGTACTCCGCGTACCGGGGCGAGGGCAGCGACGAGCGTCTGATGTGGACGACCTTCGACGGAACGAGCTGGGACAAGGACCAGCAGTTCCCCAGCCACACCAGCAAGTTCTCCCCCGCCCTGGCGCTCTACCAGGACCAGCACGCGCGCGCGGACCACCTCTTCTGCCTCCACCGGGGCCGCTGAGCCCACCGGCCCGGAGCAGACGGCTCAGTTCCCCTGTTGCGCCGGGTCGCGGCGTCACGGCACCTCCAGAGCCGAACCTCAGAGGTCGGTCCTTGACGGTGATCGTGTCCCACGGGGAACCGGCCCCACCAGGCCCCGAGTTGGAAGAACGCTGCTCAGGTCAACACCCCGGTCTGCGGGGTACCGGGGCCGGGAACCCATGCTCGGATGTTATGGGGTGGATGACAGTAGGCGCGGGGTGTGCGGAGCAATACGTTGCTTGGTCAGCGACGGGCGGCGCGGCGTCCTACCCTGCCGTGCCGCCAGACGATCGCTTCGAGATGAGGTCCTCGTGAGCCGTAGAGTTTCCTTCCGTCTGCTGACCGCATGTGTGGTCCTGGCCCTGGGATCGGGCACCGCGGTCGCGTCGGGTCCCGTGGTGGCCGGCCCCTCCGCAGACACCGGGCAGATCCGTATCGCCGTCCCCGATCCCTACTGCTACGACGAACCGTCGCAGCCGAATGCCGACCTGAGTGACCTCAAGGCGGCCTTCAACTCCTCGAACTGGATGCGGACCCTCCAGTCGATGTACAAGCGGCGCTGGCCCAGCGGGGCGGCGCTGGCGATCGCCCAGGCCAACGACCAGTACTGGGACCAGTTCGTGAACAAGCGGAGCTTCGAGGGGTTCGCCGAATCGATGATGGTGGCGATCCACGAGGAGACCCACATGTGGGACCTCGACCCGTCCCGCACCAACTGGGACGTCCACACCGCCGCGTGGATCAACGGCACCCAGCAGGCGCTGACGGTGCCCCTGCACGGTGGTTTCCCCCGCAAGGAGATCCTGCCGCTGATCAAGGACACCCTCAGCTCCACCATGGACGACATCTACCTGCGGGACAGGACGCAGGGGAGCTACCGCCTCCAGGGAGTACTGGCGGAGCAGAACGCCGGGCTGACCGGACTGCCGGCGGTCACGGTGCTCCAGGAGCACATCAAGGGGGTCGGTGCCAGTAACGCCCGGGACATCGCCGCCACCAACCTGCGGTACCTGCTGCTCTACCTGCGCGTCGCCAAGGACAAGCACCCTGATTACTGGGCCAGGATCAAGACCGAACCCAAGCTGCGCGACCTGGTCCTGACGCAGTTCCTGCGGACGGCCTACTGGCTGGAGAAGTCCGCGCCCTACACCGGCAAGCTGGGCAGCCGGGACGCCGACAGGATCACCGCGACGAACTACGCCCCGCAGAACATCGCCGTACTGGAGGAGTTCACCGGCCGCAAGGTGCGCCTGGACTCACAGAAGCACTGCACCGCCTGAACTCGCCCGGAACCCCTACCGAATTGAAGTGGCGGACGCGCCCCTCCCGCTGCGACGATCGCTCGGTACTCGCCAGTGAAGGGGCAGCACCGTTCGTGTCCGGCCGTGTCGATCTGGTGCTGTCCGCCTCGAAACTCACAGGCTGGGCAACTGCGTTGAACCTGCTCGACGCCGACGAGGACGTCATCTGGCGGGAGCGGGACAGAGGTCCTTCCCTCTCCATCCACCTTCTGAGCCCGTTGGCGCGGGGTGCCTGTGCAGTTCCCCGCGGCCCTGACGGACCGCTGTCCCTTGCCGGGCGTTTCCGGCTCTCAGTTGAAAATGTCCAGGAGGTCCAGAAAGGAGCTGTCGTCGCCGGCGGGGCGGGGCCGCATCGGGAGCGGGTCCGGGTAGGTCTCCGTTGCGGCCCTCGCACGGACGATGTCCGGCCCGCCGCACGCCTCGACCGCGAAGGCGCCGAAGACCTTGGCGAACGCGACCGGGTCGCGGAACTCCACGCCGAACGCCCGGCCGTCCCGCAGCGGCACCCACACCACCCGGTCGTACCGTCTCCACTCCCGCACCGGTTGGTCGTCCGCGGTCGACCACCCCTCCAGCCACAGCCGTGCCACGTGCAGCAGGTTCACCTTCTCCATCGGCAGCCGCTTGCGCGGCACCCGCAGTTCACGCGCCGTCAGTACGACCTGCTGGTCCTTCCTCGGGTACCAGACGACGCCGATCCCGAACGGCACCCACAGCAGGATCCCGATCAACGGCACGACCAGTGCGTCGCCCCACGACCGGAGCAGCCCGCCGTCCAGCAGGTACAGGGCCCCGAAGACCAGGACCCACTTCGCCGTCATGCGCCAGAACCCGCTGCCTTGCCGGTACAGGACCCGCCGCTTCCCCGTCATCGCCATGCCCGCACGCTATCCGCCGCCCCACAGCTCGCCGAAGGCACCCTGCTGGGTACAGGACGGGACGGGACGTGCGTCTGGCCGATGTCGCGGCCAGGCGTGACAAGACGGCGCAGGAGGCCTAAGGCGACGGCGCCTCTCCCGTGGGCCTGCACGGTGAGCCCCTCTCCGTGGGCCTGCACGGTGGGCCCTTTCCGTGGGCCTGTTCGGTGAGGTGGGAGTGAGTACTTGGCCGCAGCCTCCGTCCCGCGGTGCTCCAGAAGCCGTTCGGCGGCCAGGAGGGCGCGGGCACCGGCGGTTCACCGCCGTGCGCGCGCTCCGGACCCCCTCGGCTCAGCCCAGCGCGTCCATCAGGGCGGTGACGTAGGCATCCAGCCGCTCCTCCACGGCTCGCCTCGTCAGCTCCGCCCGCCCTGCCTCCCGCCATGGCTGCGACACCGGCTGCACCTCTTCCGAGAACGACAGCGCGTCCCGCACCTGCCAGTACAGGCGCTCGCTCGCGGTCGCTGCCAGCACCCCGCCTGCCTCCTCGTACGCCTCGGTGAACCGCAGACCCCATGCCGGGCCGTGCAGCAGCGCGAGGTTGGTGGAGCAGTGCGCCACATCGAGATCCGCCGGGCCCCAGGAGGCAGCCGCCCAGTCGACGACGCCGGTGATCCGGGCACCTGCCGGCCGTGCGGGCTCCACGTCGAACAGCACGTTTCCGGGCTGGAAGTCCCGGTGCAGGAATCGCCCTGCGTAGGGCGGCGCGGGCTTGCGGATCACGTCGATCGCCGCGGCCCATGCCGCCGCGTCGGCGCCCCGGGGAGTCACGACGGTGTCGGCGGTCGTCAAAGCCACGTACTCCCGGGGCCGCTCGGCGGGACGCACCGCGTGGATCGCCACGAGCTGGCGGGCCAGCAGAGGGATGCGCGCGTCCAGACCCTCGTCGCCGAGGACCGTCCGGCCCGTCAGGTGCGTCATCAGGAGCGACGGGTACGCGCAGTGCTCGGCGGTCGGATCGACCGCGACCAGTCGGGGGGCCGGCACGCCGGACCCCGTGAGCAGGGTCAGGGCGTCGGCTTCCCTGTTCAGCCCGTCCTCGGCGCGTTCCGCATCGAGGAAGGTCCGCAGCACCAGGTCGCGGGTGCCGCCGTCCCGCGTACCGATGGTCAGCCGCCGCATGTCGGCGGTGATGCCGCCGTGCAGCACCTCGGTGCTGACGATCCGTTCGCCGAACTCCAGGTGTCTGCTCACCCAGGCCAGTGTCGACGGTCGGACAGCCGCCGCATCAGCGTGGTGCGTCACCGTGCCACCCCTCACCGGGACCGTGCCGCACCGCCCAGCCGGCAGGGCGGGTTTCTCTCACCAGAACGAGATCACCCCACCTCAAGTTCCACTCTCGGTGTGCTCCCGCCGGTGCTGCCTCCGGGCGTCGAGCGCGCGCCCTGGGCTCCACGCCAGTGCTCTTGGGTGATCGCGTACTCGACCGTGCGCAGATCGGCACCCGGCGGGAAGTACTCGGCGGGCGCATCGAATTCACGGACGTGACTCAGCCCGAGACCGGTCAGCGTGGCCAGCGAGGCGGTGTTGGCCGCCGCCGCCATGGCGCTGATCCGGGTCAGCCCGAGGTCGTCGAACCCGTGCCGGATCAGCTCGCGGGATCCCTCGCTGCCGAGACCGTGCCGCCAGTAGCGCCGCAGGATCTTGCACCCGAGTTCACCCTGGCCTTCCACCGGTACCTGGTCGACAGGGTCGGGCAGCCGCAGAATCCAGTAGCCCGCGAAGTGCCCCTCGAAGAATCCGGCCCAGTACCCCAGCCCAGCGGCCCGCTCCGCCTCCGCGAGGTTTCCGCGGAGCGCTTCCTCCACCTGCTCACGGCTTCGCGCACCGCCCAGGTGACGCATTACCTCGGGGTCGGCATCGAGCTCGATCTGAAATTCGAGATGCTCGTCGGACAGCGGGACCAGATGGACCCGTTCGGAACGCAGGATCGCTTGAGACATGGCACCGAGCATCTCAAACAGTACGATAAGGTTCAAACAACTATTCTGGTCGCTTGAGCCATGTCCGTAACGCATCAGGCGCCGCACGGCCTGCACTCCGCTTCACGGGCCTTCCCGGCCGAGTGCGCGTGGGATGAGTGCGAGCGCGCCGATGCCGTGCGCCGACGTCCGTGCCGTCCGTGCGAGCAGGCCTGGTCTCCCGCACTGCGGCCATTCCGGGTGTCATGGCGAACGCACGCACCCCGTTTCCACTCGTCTCCGGCTTCGCCGCCCCCGCTTCCCGTTCCGGCCTGCTGCCCCAACACCCCTTCCTGCGCGCTCCCTTGACACCCACGTTTCCGGGCTTCTACGTTCCTGAACACCTGAGAGCGCTCTCAACCACTGCTCTCGCCCTCCCCCACGATCGAGGTGCTGCTCATGCAACCCTCTCTCCCCAGATGCGCGGCGGTCGTTCTCCTGGCCCTCGCCCTCGGCGCCACGGGGCCCTCCCCCGCCTACGCCGCCACCGTCCCCGCAGGTGCGGGCAGTTACAGCGACGTCCGGCCTGCCGGGACCTCCGGCCCGACCACCCACACCGGACGCGCCGTCACTCCCAAACTGACCGCGGCCGCCAAGGACCGGCCGGTGCCGACCAACGACTGGTGGTCCTCGCTCGCGTACCAGCGCTACGACGACAATCCGTACTCGACGCCCATGTACGGCCATCCGCTCACCTACCAGGCCAAGGCGTCCGGCCTCGAAGTCGGTTATCCGACCGCGCCCGCGATCGTCGGCGACGGGCGGCAGTACGAGTACGCCCACAAGGCCGACCTCACCATGGGCCTGAGCGGGCTCAACTCCCCCGACGCCAAGGCCGACGACTGGTCGGACTGGACCGTCACCCCGTACTGGGCCGACGGCGCGCGCACCTTCCGCGCCACCATCGGCCACGGCATGCCCTTCGTGTACGCGAAGGGCTCGGGCGGCGACGCCCGCGTGGTCACCGCGTCCACGCCCACGGTCTTCGCCGACAACGGCAACGTCCTCGGGATCACGGTCGCCGGACACCACTACGCCCTCTTCGCCCCGACCGGCAGCGACTGGAGCGTCTCCGGTTCGACGATCACCGCGGGGCTCGGCGCCAAGGACTACTTCTCCCTCGCGGTCCTGCCCAGCACCGACGCCCTGGCGACGTACCGCAAGTACGCCTTCAGTTTCGTCACCGGTTCCCAGGTCGGCTGGCAGTCCTCCGGCGGGGCGGTCAAGGCGACGTACACCCTGACCACCGAGGCCAAGGAGGGCAGCGAACGCGGCACCCTCCAGGCCCTGTACCGCCACCAGTGGCTGCACACCACGGACCCGCTCACCCCGTACACCTACGTCTCCCCGCGCGGCACGATGAAGGTGCGCGAGTCGGCGTCCTTCACCACCAGCCAGCGCAACAACGGCGTGCTGCCCGCGCTCCCCGCGGCCGGCGCCGTCGACCGGGCCCGCCTCACCGGCTATCTGAACGAGGTGGCGAACGCGGCCGACCCCTTCTCGGGCGCGAGCGACACCTACTGGACAGGCAAGGCGCTCGGCCGACTCGCCCAACTCGTGCCCGTGGCCGACCAGATCGGCCAGACGGCGACACGGGACAAGCTCCTGGGGCTGATGAAGGGACGGCTTCAGGAGTGGTTCACCGCGGGCGGGGCGAGCGAGTTCAGCTACGACCGGGCCTGGAAGACGCTCACCGGCTACCCCGCCTCCTACGGCAGCGACACCGAACTGAACGACCATCACTTCCACTACAGCTACTACGTCTACGCAGCGGCGATCATCGCCCAGTACGACCCCGCCTGGGCGGCCGACTCCGCCTGGGGCACCATGGTCAAGCACCTGGTGCGCGACACCGCCAACCCCAGCCGCACCGACTCCGCCTACCCCTTCCTGCGCGGCTTCGACGTCTACGCGGGCCACAGCTGGGCCTCCGGCCACCAGGGCTTCGCGGCAGGGAACAACCAGGAGTCCTCGTCCGAGTCCGTCAACCTGAGTGCGGCACTCGTCCTCTGGGGCTCCGCGACCGGCGACAACTCCCTTCGGGATCTGGGCAGTTACCTGCTGACGACGGAGTCCGAGGCCATCACGCAGTACTGGTTCGACGCCTCCCAGCAGGTCTTCCCCGCCTCCTTCGGCCATGACACGCTCGGCATGGTGTGGGGCAGCGGCGGCGCGTACTCCACCTGGTGGACCGCCAACCCGGAGGAGATCCACGGCATCAACGTCCTTCCGGTGACCGGCGGTTCGCTGCACCTGGCCCGTGAACAGGCGGCCATCAAGCGGAACATCGCCGAGATGGAGCGGGAGAACGGCGGTCCCGCCGTCGAATGGCGCGACCTGCTCTGGGAGTTCGAGTCACTCGCCGACCCGGCCTCTGCGTACGCCAAGTGGAATACGGCGGGCGGCAATTACACCCCGGAACAGGGCGAGTCGAAGGCGCACACGTACCACTGGCTGCGTACCCTCGACGCGCTCGGCGCCCCCGACATGTCGGTGAGCGGCGACCTCCCCACCTCCGCCGTCCTCACCAAGAACGGCATCCGCACCTACACGGCCCACAACCACGCTACGACCGCCCGCACGGTCACCTTCTCCGACGGCCGGACGCTGTCCGTGCCGCCCCGCTCGACCGCCACCGCCACGGGGCCCGGCGGCCCCGAGGAGCCCGGCCCCTCCACCGGCAACACCTTCCGGCTGAAGTCCGGCGGCGTGCTCACCACCGCCCAGAACGATCAGCCGGGCGCGGACACCCTCGCCTCCGCGGAGGGCGTGAACCGGGACGGCACTCCGTACCGGCAGACCTCGTACGAGATCAAGAAGGTGACGGGCAAGCTCGCCGCCGGGGCGGCCACCCGGTTCCGGTTGCGCGTCGACGCGGGCACAACCGTCGGGCTCGCGGCGCAGGTGCGGGTCGGCTACGACCTGACGGGCGACGGCACCTTCGACCGTACGGAGACCTTCCGCTACTTCGCGACCGATCCCGTGCCGGGGTGGGAGGAGTACACGCAGGCGGCCGGCGTCCGCTCGGCCACGGGCGCCCCGGGCGACCTCGTCGGCGGCACGGTGCGGCTGGAGATCTGGAACGCGCTCGGCAATGCCGCCTCGCAGGTCCAGACCGGCACCGAGGGAGCTGTACTGACCATTCCGTACGACTGAACCGGCCGTTCCGTACGACTGAACCACCCGTTCCGCACGACTGAACCGGCCGTTCCGTACGACTGGTGCGACCGTTCCGTGCGACTGGTACGACCGTTGCGCACGACTGATGCGTACCGGTCGCACTGCGGTCAGGCGGAGGCCCTGCGCACCAGGACCGTCGGTGTGATCACTGAGGAGGGTGCCGCGGTGTCGGCGCCCTCCGGGGTCAGTGCCCGCAGCAGCAGCCGGGCCATCATCCGGCCCTGGCCCTCCACGTCCTGGTTCACGGTGGTCAGCGGGGGGACGGTCGCCTCGGCCACCGATACCGTGTCGTCGAAGCCGACCACCGCGACCTGCTCCGGCACTTCGATGCCCCGCTCCCGCAGCACCCTCAACGCGCCCGAAGCCATGAGGTCGTTGGCGGCGAACACCGCGTCAGGGCCCGGCCCGCGCTCCAGCAACCGCGTCATGGCGCGCGCCCCGCTCTCCGGGGTGAAGTCGCCCTGCTCCAGCAGGGCGGGGTCCGCGGTCGGCAGGACGTCCCGGTAGCCGTGCAGGCGGTCCACCGCGGACGTCTGGTCGGGCGGTCCCGAGATGTGCGCGATCCGCTTGCGGCCCAGACCCAGCAGGTGCCGTACGGCGGTACGTGCGCCGCCCCGGTTGTCCGCGTCCACGAACAGCGCCGGCTGCTCGGGGGGACGGGGAGTGGGGTGCGGGCGGCCTCCGTAGACGGCGGGGATGCCCGCCCTGCGGGAAATCTCGGGCAACGGGTCGTCCGTGTGCAGCGAGAACGCGAGGACGCCGTCCACGTGCCCGCCCGACAAGTACCGGGCGATCCTCTCCGCGTCCTCGGGCCCGTCCATCAGCAGGAGCACCAACTGGGTGTCGTGGGAGGTGAGTTCCCTGCTGATGCCGCGGATCTGCCGGGAGAAGAAGGGGTCCGCGAAGATCCGTGCCTCCGGCTCGGCGATGACGACGGCCACGGCGCCGGTACGGCGGGTGACCAGGGTGCGGGCGGCGTGGTTGGGGACGTAACCGAGTTCCTCGACCGCCCGGCGCACCTTGTCCAGGAGCGGCCCGCGCACGCCCGCGCCACCGTTGACGACCCGTGAGACGGTGGCCCGCGAGACCCCGGCGCGCGCCGCGACGGCTTCCAGGGTGGGCCGGGGGCCGGAGAAACCATCGGGCACTGCGAGCCCTCCTCGTCGACGGGGACGCTCCCCGCGATGCGGGACGGGTGTGTCGCCCCATGACGTCACGGGGGCGCTGCCCAGCCTAGTAGCGCCGCTTCGGGTTCACTTCCGGCTTCCGGTGCATCGTGTTCGGGGCCCCTGTCGGCATCGGCCGACGAGAGGCGAATGCCCGGCCACGCGTGGGGCCGAATTGCCGCCCACATCCATGATCTTGATGCAGTTTCCCGTGGATTGGCGTCAACCGCACTGTAGGGAAATTCGGAGCTCTGTGAGACTCTCTCTCCTGCTCTTCCAGCTCTTCCTGTTCTTCCTGCTGTCACGGCTCCGCAGATCGTCCCGGAGTCGACGCCCGTCCAGGAGAGGAATTCCGTGCGAAGAAGGCAACTCCCGAGAATAGCCTGGTTACAGACCATGCGGCTGCCCGCGATCGCCGCCTCAGTGACTGCCGCACTGGCGATCAGTGTCTTGCCTGCCGCGGCCGTACCACCGCCCACCCCTGCCCCGAGCATCGCCGGAAAGATCGAGGTGCCCAGGGCTCTGGGCGGCGACGCGTGGCACCCGAGCGACAGCCGGCGGTCCGCGACCGCCGAGGGCAGGGCCACCGTCCCGCTGAAGGAACTCGCCGAGGCGCGGCGCAAAGCCGTCCTCACGAGCGCCGGTACAGCAACACCGGCTCCCGCAAAGGATTCCCGGTCGATGGCACCGGGCGACTACGACTACTTCACCCGGGAGCAGTGCCGCAAATACACCCCCGGCGGACTGAACGAGAGCAGAACCAGGATAAAGAACCATTTCGCGTTCTGCCAGGTCGCGAAGCTGACCTACAGCTTCTTCCTGAACAACGACCCCACGCAGAAGAGGATCGGGGCCTACACGTTCCGCCTGACCGTCATCGGCCGCGGCCAGCGCAACGCTCCGCAGATGGAATTCGACGCCACCCTGGACAAGTGGAAGGGCTACGGCCGGGTCGATCCGAACGCCCCTCTCACCATGGCCCTCAACTGCCTGAACGCCGGCGCCGCGACATGTGCCGCCCCGATCGGCAGTCGCACCGACTCGATCACGAACTGGCGTGTTCAGGACTCCCACAGCGCGCGGTTCGACACGAGCCTGTCCCCCCACGACGGGAACCTCGTCTTCTACCCCCAGGACAGGGTCAACCACCATCAGCTGCAGGTCGCACTCACCGGCGGACCCGAGGGCGGGACGGTGACCTACGAGCAGCCGTTCCGCTGCGACGCCGCGAGCTACCTCTACGGCACCGGCGGCTGCATCTTCCACACGGTCGAGGCCGTGCTGCACTACAGCACCTCCGACAAGCGCGTCAAAGGGGTCGCCAAGCACATCAAACTGGCCCAGAATCATCCGGACAGGGTGTACCCGCGATGGGGTGAAGGCGTCGTCATCCCCGGTGGAAAGAAGAGCGGGAAGCCTCTTACGCGCCTGGTTCCCGGAGTGGACGTCGAGGCCCGACGCTATTACGACGCGAACAACGCCGACGCGCAGTTCATCTGCCGCTGGAACGATCCCGACTTCAGCGACCCGACCAAGCAGTGCGACGAGTACCCGTTCCGTTCCACCTGGGAAGGGGCGAACTACGTGAACCTGCATCCGAGCGAGATCTGGCGCTTCTCCGCCAGGATGGTCGACGGAACCCAGAACGGGAACGCCGGCAGTGATCTGGCGGTCTGGTACGGCCAGGACCGCATCCTGGCCAAGGACGCGTTCTGGGTGCAGATCGACGACTGATTCCCCGCACAGCCCAAGGCGAGGTGTACGGTCCCCATGCTTCCCTCCCCGGCAGACCGAGGCCCGCAGTCGGTAGTGGAAGACGACGTGTTGGCCGAGTACGGACAATTTGCTCTGCAGGCGTATCCGAGCAGTCACATCACCTTCGCCCTGGGCGTCCCGCCTCCGGACGCGCCCCTCCTCGCCGGCCGAGGAGGGGCGGTCCTGCGCAGCTACGCACACGACCACTACGCTCGCGTACGCGTGGAGGCCTGGCGCGTGCGCCCGCCCGACGTTGCCGGACCGTGGGACAGCGACACGAGCGGTGTTCTCCACACCGACTCCCTGCGGCTACGTCTGATCAGCCCCACAGCAGGCGTCAGTTCTCGCCTCCTGGAACTGCCTGCCCTCGGCAGCTATCACGTCCGGGCGTACAGTCGCGTGCTCGGCATCATCGACCGGTCGCAGCCGCCCGGGTTCCCGCACGGCATGGAGCGCTGGCTGATCCGCGTCTGGCCCGTATGAGCGCCCTGTGGGTTCAGTGCTCGCAGAGGGAGAATTCTCGTTCGTAGAGCTGCTCGTTGTGTTCGTCGACGAAGAACTTGCGTTCCCGCATGAGCTGTTCGCGGTAGTCCTCGGCCTGTTCGAGCGTCATGGTCGAGGTGTCGGACCACGGTTGCTGCGGCGGCACATCGGATGTGGAGACGATTCTTTCCGAGGGGTCGACCAGGAAGAACGCGAGAATTTTGCGATGCCCCGGGCGGGTGGGGTCCGTGAGGCGGAAGGAGCCGACGCGGTGTTGCAGGATGTTCGGGAACGCCAGGCAGCGGCCCTCCGGGGTCGAGGTCGATCCCAGCATCTGGTTCAGTGCGTCTTCGTCCTCCAGGCCGTAGACCTCGCGCAGGCCGTTGTCGTCGTTCTGTTCGTAGTGGGGGTCGTCGAGTGCCGCCCGGAAACTCAGCCGGCTTTCGGTGATGTTCTCGCTGTCCCAGTAGTAGATGCCGGTCGAGACGATCCGCTCGTTCATCATCCCCTCGACATGCCAGGAACCGCCGGGGTACTCGGGGTCCTCCGGGGTGAGGTGAACGGTGGCGAGCTTCACGATGACCTGGAGTGTGCGGCCTCGCAGGTCGACCCGGGCCGATTCGTCGGGCGACTGGGGCGGGGTGAAGGCCGGGGCGTCCGGGACGACCGGACGGCGGTTCTCCCACCAGTCGTCCTGGGCCTCTTCCCATACACCGAGGGCTTCTGTGTAGGCCCCGTCATCGCTGTAGGAGGACTTGTCCGGATACTCCGGCTCCGAGTCGTACCACCCATAGGGATCGGCCTCGATCCGCAGGGGCCGTGGATGGCGCAGATCGGTGAGCACGTTCTCCCAGAGCGGGCGCAGGCGCGCGAACAGGTCCGGCAGTACGGCGGCCAGTTCGCCATGGATCTCGGGGTGGACGTTGTTGACGTACGAACGGAAGGCGACATCGCCTTCCTCACTGACGTCGACATCCGTGGGCAGCCACTGGAATTTCTCCGAGAACTCGTACTTCGAGTAACGGTCCGTCGGGTTCCGCCAAGCCCGCTCGGGCGCACCGCTCACCTCTCGCACCAGGCAGAAAAGTGACGGATGAACCAGATCCAGTACCTGGCCGTCGGATCCCGGATGCCAGTCCCGTTCTCCTTCGGGGACCTGCTCCAGAACCCGAACCGCCTCGCGCAGCCGGGACCTGAGCCTGTCGTCGACCAATGAGTCCGACTGCCACACCCCGTCGACGGCGGACACCTCGATGCCGGTACGTCCGTCCCGCAGCGCGGCGTAGTGCGGGAGTTCGGCAAGCACGTAACGAACCTGCGCCTCGGTGAGGCCCTGGGCTACCGCTTCCTGCGTCCACCTGGCGACGATGTCTGCTTCGTTCATCTTGTCGAACCACCCGGGCTTTGCCCGAATGTGGGAGCTGCACTGCATCATCTGAAGTTCCCGCAGCGTTCGGGGCGTTGCGAACGATATGGAACGGGAAACATGAAAGGGCAGCGGGAAAGCAGACAGGCCGGTCAATTCTCTTGATCCTCCGAGTCGGTGTGCGGTGGCCGGAAGGATACTTCAGCAGTCTGACACCGCGGGCTTCGCGAACCTGGAGGCCGTGGCCGCGGTGCGGGCGCACCTGAATTCCGGCCTCCGGCCAGCCCTGACGGCGACAGGTTCCCTCAAGGTGCGGATACGGCCAGTCGGGGGCGAACGCTCCGTGAGGCGCCGGTCGCACAGACGCGCCGGGAGTCGTCGGGCGGTGGCCCGGGGGGTGTACGACCCCACGTTTCTCGGCGGCAGCCGGTGAGGGACAGACGCAGGCATCGGCCGTCCGGTCGCATATCCCCTGAAACTCGGCGAGTTGAAGGTTGTCCTAAAACCCTGCGCATCAACTCTTCACTTCTGTCTCACCGTTGATCACATTTCCCACGCGTCTCATACTGCGGCTGACCGGTGGCCGGAGTCGTTGCGTCCGCTGCCGGGACCATTCGCCTTCATCCCAAGCTCCTGGGGGAGACTTGCGCGCACAACCGAAAAGAGCAGGCGCCTTCGCCGTCGCGGCGGCCACTTCGGTGGCCCTCGTGGCAGGTATGACCGGTCCTGCCACAGCAGTCGGCGCGGACGCGCCGACCGCGCCGAACCACACCCGCCCCGAAGGCGGTCAGCGGGTCCAGCTCATCACGGGCGACCGTGTGGTGGTCGGTGCCGAGGGCCGGGTGGTGGGCTTCGAGCCCGCCAAGGGCCGTGAGCGCATACCCGTGAAGGTGGAGCGCGCCAAGGGCCACACCTTGGTGCTGCCCACCGACGCACAGCGCCTGATCGCCACCGGCAAGCTGGACAAGCGGCTCTTCGACGTCACCGAACTCACCGACCCGCAGCTGCGCAAGAGCCGGCGCGAGGGGCTCAAGCTGATCGTGCAGTACACCGGGGAGGCCGGCACCGCACGGGCCGAGGTGCGTGCGGCAGGTGACACCCGGCTGCGGCGTACCTTCCCCTCGATCAACGCCGACGCCGTCCAGGCCTCGCCGGGCGACCTGGCCAAGGTGTGGGAGGCACTGACCGACCAGCAGCGCGGTGTCCGCACCACCGCCTCCGGCATCGGCAAGGTGTGGCTGGACGGGGTGCGCCGGGCGAGCCTGGACCGCAGCGTCGGGCAGATCGGCGCCGACAAGGCGTGGCAGGCCGGGTACGACGGCAAGGGCGTCAAGATCGCCGTCCTGGACACCGGCGTCGACAAGACCCATGACGACCTGTCGGCCCAGGTGATCGGCGAGAAGAACTTCTCCGCCTCCGCCGACGCCACGGACCGCGTCGGTCACGGCACGCATGTCGCCTCGATCGCCGTTGGCACCGGCGCCAGGTCGGGCGGCAAGTACAAGGGCGTCGCCCCCGGCGCCAAGGTCATCAGCGGCAAGGTGCTGAACGACGAGGGAGTCGGGGACGACTCCGGCATCATCGCGGGGATGGAGTGGGCCGCCGCCGAGGGCGCGGACGTGATCAACCTCAGTCTCGGCGGTCCGGACGGCCCCGACATCGACCCGCTGGAGGCGGTGGTCAACAAACTGTCCGCCGAGAAGGGGATCCTGTTCGCCATCGCGGCGGGCAACAGCGGCCCCGGCGCGTCGTCGGTGGATTCGCCGGGCAGCGCGGACGCCGCTCTGACCGTCGGCGCCGTCGACAAGGACGACAAGCTGGCGGACTTCTCCGGCATCGGCCCGCGCGTCGGCGACGGCGCCGTCAAGCCGGACGTGACCGCGCCCGGCGTCGCCATCACCGCGGCTGCCGCAGCCGGCAGCGCGATCGACACCGATCCCGCCACACCGCACCCGGCCCCCGGCTATCTGCAGATCGACGGCACCTCCATGGCCACCCCGCACGTCGCGGGCGCGGCGGCGATCCTGAAGCAGCAGCACCCGGGCTGGAAGAGCGCCGACCTCAAGGGCGCGCTGACCGCTTCCGCCAAGAGCGGCGACCACACCGTCTTCCAGCAGGGCTCGGGCCGCATCCAGGTCGACAAGGCGCTGTCCCAGAGCGTGATCGCCGATCCGGTCTCGCTGGCCTTCGGCGTCGCGCAGTGGCCGCACACCGACGACAAGCCCCTCACCAGGAAGCTCGGCTACCGCAACCTCTCCAGCACCGACGTCACCCTCGACCTGTCGGTGTCCGGCCTGGACCCGGCAGGCAGACCGGCCCCTGCCGGGTTGTTCAAGCTCGCCGCCGACAGGGTCACCGTCCCCGCCGGCGGCCGGGCCGAGGTCGACCTGACCGCCGACACCCGGGTCGGTGATGTCGACGGCTCGTTCTCCGGCCAGGTCACCGCCACCGGCTCCGGCCAGTCCGTTCGTACGGCCGCCGTGGTCACCCGCGAGGTCGAGTCCTATTCCGTCACCATGAGGACCGTCGGCCGCGACGGCGCCGACGCCCGGAGCTTCGCCGCCTCCCTGTCCGGTCTCTCCGGACCCGGCAAGGATTTTCAGGCCTACGTCCGCGACGAGCCGGGCACCCACACGTTCCGTGTGCCCAGGGGCTCGTACGCGTTCAACGCGGACATCGTCCAGGACTGGTCGGACCTCACCAAGGGCGTCGACTGGATCACCGGGCCCGGGCTGGAGGTCACCGGGGACACGACGGTCATCGCTGACGCACGTACCACCAAGCCGGTGGACATCACCGTGCCCGGCGTCGACCGCACGACTTTCGGCGGGGTGTCGTACGACGTCGGCAACGGCGCCGCCGGTGGCGGCTGGTCGCTCCCGGACGGTTTCACCAACTTCCGCACCGCCCACCTGGGTCCGGCCGTCACCGACGGTTCGCTCAAGCAGTACTGGGAAGCCCACTTCCGCAAGGACGCCACCACCCAGTACTCGGTGGCCTTCGGCGGCAGCACGGGCAAGCTCGGGACCGGCTACCGCAAGCACGTGAAGGCGAACGAGCTGACCACGGTCGAGGTCGGCCTCGGTGCCGCCGGCCCCGGCAAGACCTCCTTCCTCCTCGTACTGCCCGAACTGCCGGGTACCTCCACGATCGCCAGGGGTGCGATGGGGCAGGCCGCGCCGGGCACGCGCACGCTCCACCTCTCCACGGGCGACGGCGTCAAGTGGTCGATGGAGCACTACCAGCAGAGCGGGTCGAGCATCGAAACAGGCTACGGAACGTCCGCACCGCGGCGTTACGAGACGGGCAGGACGTACCGCGAGACGTTCAACACCGGCGTTTTCGGCCCGCTCCTCGGCAAGGGCATGGGCGTCTTCCGCACCGCGCCCGACCCGGCCACCGGTGGTGGCCAGAAGATCTACGGCTCGCTGCCGCTCTTCGCCGACGGCCAGGGCCACGGCGGATACTCGTTGCACACCTCGGCCCGGTCGGCCCTCTACCGCAACGGCGTCAAGGTCGGCGAGAACAACGACCCGCTGACCGGCCAGGAGACCTTCAAGGTCGACTCCGGCGACGCCGAGTACCGGCTGACGACCTCCGTCGAGCGCTCCGCGGAGGTCGCCGCGGTCTCCACCCGTATCGACGCCGACTTCACGTTCCGCTCGCGGCAGGTCGCGGACACCACGGCGCTGCCGGTGTCCACGGTCCGCTTCGCGGCCCCCGTCGACCTCACGTCGCGCGCCCCGGCGGGCAAGTCGGTCCAGGTGCCGGTGACCGTGCAGGGCTCGGCGGCCGGGAAGAACCTCAAGTCACTGGCGGTTTCGGTGAGTTACGACGCCGGGAAGACCTGGAAGGCCGTGCAGGTCAAGAACGGCGGGATCACCGTGAAGAACCCGGCGAAGGGACAGAGCATCTCCTTCCTCGCCGACGTCACGGACAACCAGGGCAACAGGTCGAAGCTGACGATCCAGCACGCGTACTACGGCAGGTGACGTGGCCCCGGTGACGGGAGACGCTGTCCCGGTGCCGGAAGTCGTGTGAGGTCAACGTGCTGGAAAGCGTGCTCGGACGCTTTCCAGCACGTTGTCCGGTGGGGCCGGTCAGGGCAGGAGCTCGATGTATCCGTCGGTTCCGTGCACGCGGATGCGCTGTCCGTCGCGGATCAGCCGGGTGGCTCCTTCCACGCCGACGACGGCGGGCAGGCCGTACTCCCGGGCGATCACCGCGCCGTGGGTCATCAGGCCGCCGACCTCCGTGACCAGGCCCGCGATGCCGACGAACAGCGGTGACCAGCTGGGGTCGGTGAAGGTGGTGACCAGGATGTCGCCCGCTTCGAGGTCGGCCTCCGCCATGTCGAGGATGACGCGGGCCCGGCCCTCGACGGTCCCGGCGGAGACCGGGAGGCCGATCAGGGCGCCGTCCGGTGCGTCGTCACGGCGGTACGCCCCGGTGACGGCCTCGCCGTCCGAGGTGAGCACCCGGGGCGGGGTGAGCGCCCCGTACGAGCGGAATTCTTCCTTCCGTTGCTGGACGAGCCCGCCGTCCACCCGGTGTGTGCGTACGACGTCGTGGAGCTCCTGGAAGGTGAGGTAGAAGACGTCCTCCCGGTCAGGGAGCACACCGGCCCGGACGAGGCGCTCGGCCTCCCCCATCAGGGCCCGCTTGTAGACGGAGTAGCGGCTGATGATGTGGTACTTCGGGTACTCCCGGTACCCGATGAAGGTGCGGACCCGGTCGATCATCCGCTTGGTCTCGTCGGCCTTCAGCTCCCCGTCCGGCAGGGCGCGCAGGCGGGACAGTACGTCCTCCTCCTTCTTCAGCGCCTGCTTCCGCCCCTGCTCGAAGCGCCGTTCGGCGGCGCCGGGCTCGAAGATCCTGACGTTGTCGAGGATCACCGGCACGAGGGTGCTGGGACGCTCGCTCCAACGCGGCCGGGTGATGTCGATCTCGCCGACGCAGCGCATGCCGTACCGGTCGAGGTACGCCTCGATGGCATCGCGCGCTGCCACCCCGCCCTGGAACTTCGGCAGTTCGCCCAGGAAGTCCTCGTCCTCGACGCCCTGGAGGAATGCCACCACTTCCGGGTACGGACGGATCGCATCCGCGACGTCGAGCAGTGCGAGGCCCATCTCCGACGTGATGTTGTCGGGGGCGGACAGGGTGAGGGTGTCGGCCGCGTTCTTCTCGCCCAGCCACTCCTGGAGCTTGTCGTTGAGCCACCAGGTGGCTTCCATGCCCGCCATGATCACCTGCATGCTCAGCGGATCGCCGAGGACCCGCTTGTGCTCCTCGAAGGCCTCCAGCAGGAACTCGAACAGCGCCGGTCCGCTCTTCGCCCGGATGTCGTGCTCCAGGGCGGTGAGGGACGCCCGGCTGCGCTCGATCAGGCCGGTGACGATGGCCGGGTCGGTCTCGATCGGGGCGGGCGTGCCGCCGGGCGGCGTGCCGCCGGGACCCTCGTCCGGGAGCGAAGGGACGAAGCCCTCGCGGTCGAGCACGGTCTCCAGCGCGTCCCTGACCAGCGGATCGCCCTTCCCCATCAGGTCCAGGAGACCGGCCCGGCTCGCGGGCGAGGCCAGCCGCCGGGTGACGTCGACGAACAGCCTCCCGCCCGCCTCGTGCATCTCCACCATGGCCATCCGCTGCCACATGGAGAACCCCAGCGGCTTCATGGGGTCGGTCATCATCTGCTGATGGCCGACGGAGACGTAGACGTGGTTCGCCCGGTCGCCGGATTCGGGGACGGATTCGGATGCGGATTCGGATGCGGATTCGGATGCGGATGCGGATTTGGGGACGGGGATGGGGAACAGCGTGGTGATCGGCCGGCTCTGCACGATCCGGAAGTCGTCGTCGACCAGGCACCACTCGATGTCCTGCGGGCGACCGAAGTGCGCTTCGATACGCCGCCCGAGCCGCACCAGCCGCACGGCCTGCGCATCCGTCAGCGCGGGCTCGTCCCGCTGCTTCGCGTCGATCGCCACGGTCTGCGTACCGCCGTCCGCCAGGGCGTGCACGGCATGCGTCTTGGCGGCGATCGCCTTGTCGACCACTTCGCCGTCCCGCACCTTGAAGACGTCCGGGTTCACCAGTCCGGACACCAGTGCCTCGCCGAGGCCGAAGCCGGCGTCGACGGTGGCGACCTTCCGGTTGCCCGTGACGGGGTCGGCCGTGAACAGGATGCCGGAGGCCTGCGGGAAGGCCATCTGCTGTACGACCACGGCCATCTGGACCGCGCGGTCGTCGATGCCGTGGCGCCGGCGGTAGGCAACGGCCCGCTCGGTGAACAGCGAGGCCCAGCACCGGCTGAGGTGCCGGAGGATCTCCGCCGGTCCCACGACGTTCAGATAGGTGTCCTGCTGGCCGGCGAAGGAGGCCGTCGGCAGGTCCTCCGCCGTCGCGCTGGACCGGACGGCGTAGGCGGCCTGCTCACCGTGCCGGCCGAGCGCGCGGGTGACCGCCGCCGCGAGATCGTCCGGGATCGCGATCCCTTGGACGGACTGCCGGATCTCCGCGCTGAGCGTGCGGATCGCGTCCCGGTCGTCCGGGTTCAGGCGCGACAGGCGGCCGAGCAGCCCGTCGATCGACGGTGCCAGGTCCATGACCCGCCGGAAGGCGTCCGTCGTCACGCAGAAGCCGGCCGGAACCCGGATGCCTTCGATCCGCGAGAGCCCGCCCAGGTGAGCGCCCTTGCCGCCGACGACCGCGACCTGCGTCTCGTCAACCTCCGGAAGGTCCCACACGTACTGCTCGATCACTGCGATACCTCCGAGGTACTGATGTCCGTTGCCCTGCACCGGCCGGTCGCCCCACCGGCGCCTCCCGTCAGGTCGGACATCCTGCGCCACCACAGGGGCCTTGCCGCAAGCCCCCCGGTGGGTTATAAGTTGAGAAGGGCAGGGAGAGAGATCTTCCTGCCTTTGCTTCTGCCCTCACGGGGCGGCGGGCCCGTGGTTTCCCACGGCCTCCCATGACCTCCCACGGCCACCCACGACTTCACTGGCTGATCTGCTGCTGGAATTCCCGCAGGCGTCGGCGCGTGGTGGGCAGGCCGAAGGACCACATCTGTTCGCGGGTCTCCTCGTGCAGGACTTCCTCGTGGCCGCGTCCGTCGCCCGCGTTGCGCAGGGTGTACTTGGTGCGGCGGACGAGTTCCGGTTCGACGCCGTGGGTGCGGGCGGCGAGGGCCTGGGCGGCAGGGAGCAGTTGGTCGTCGGGTACGCAGCGGAGGGCGAGGCCCGCGGCGGCAGCGGCGGGGCCGTCGAGGCGCTCGCCGAAGAGCAGCATGGCGGCGGCCGTCTGCGGTCCGACCAGGCGCTCCAGCATCCAGGTGTGTCCGCCGCCGGGGTGCAGCCCGATCTTGAGGAAGCGGGTGTCGAACCAGGCGGAGGCGGCGGCGATCCGTACGTCGCAGGCCAGCGCGAGGTTCAGGCCGGCGCCGACGGCGGGCCCGTTGACGGCGGCGATGGTCGGCAGCGGGGAGCGGGCGACGCGCAGGAAGCCGTCGTAGACCCTCCGTACCCCGGAGGCGTCGCCGTCCGTGGCCGCCAGGAGGTCCGCCAGGTCTGCTCCGGCGCAGAAGGCCCGGCCGGCACCGGTGATGACCACCGCGGTCACGGCGGGTTGGGCCTCCAGGTGGTCGAAGGCATCGACGATGCGGTCGACGAGGGCGCCGGAGATGACATTGCGCCGGTCGGGGTCGTTGAGGGTGAGGGTGGCGGTGCCCTGATCCAGCGTCACTTCGAGGAGGTCACTCATGGCTGCTGCCTTCTTCCATACGGGTCCTACGGGTCATGCAGGCCCTACGGGCACGGTCCCGCGGTTTTCGCACAACGGGCCTGACCAGGACGGGAGTTGCCGCATTGCGGGCCGGCGGGGCGAACCCGGCAGCGCGCACGCGGACTTGGAGTCGGAGTCGGAGTCGGAGCTTGGGGTCCCCGAAGGCCGCCCGGTCCGCTTCCTGACGTGCCGTGATTTTAGTGCCGGTTCGGGCAAGGTCTGCCCACGTGACCTGGTACGGCATCAGTCGGCTTCCAGGACGAAGAACAGGAAGCTCACGAAGGCCCCCGAGGGCTTGTCCACGAAGGCGTCGGGGAACAGCTCGCGTGCGCCCGGTGCGGGGAGCGGTTCGCTGATGACGTTGATCCGGAAGCCGGCCGCGGTGAAGGCGTCGGTCATCGCGTGCAGCGGCCTGCGCCAGAAGGTCATCAGGGCGGTGTGCCCGTCGATGGTCCATTCCTCGGAGTGCTTGTGGGTCGCGAAGTAGTCACCACCGGGCACCACAAGGCCGATGGAGGGGTGATCGACGGACACCATCAGTCGGCCGCCGGGGGTCAGTACGCGACGCAGTTCGGCCAGCGGCGCCGTCCAGTCCTCCAGGTAGTGCAGGACCAGGGACGCGACGACGTCGTCGAACGCGGCGTCGGGGAACGGCAGCGGGCCGCCCAGATCGGCGAGGTGCAGGGCCGTGTCGTCGCCGAGCCGTTTCCTGGCCAGGTCCAGCATCTTGGCGCTGGAGTCGAAGCCGGTCACGTGCGCGCCCCGGTCGCGCAGCGCCTCGGTCAGGGGGCCGGAGCCGCAGCCGGCGTCCAGGATCCGTCGGCCGGTCACGTCCCCGGCCAGGTCCAGCATCGCGGGCCGCTCGTAGAAGGCGTTGAAGAGGCTGATCTCGTTCGCGGCGGAATAGGCCTCGGCGAAGCTGTCGTAGTCATTGGCAGTCTGCTGTGCGAGCCCGGCAGAACCCTCGGGGGCAGGACGTATCCGCGGCAGCGGGCCGGGGGGAGCGGTGTCTGTGTGCGCGTCAGAACTCGTGGCAGCGGAAGTCATGCGGCCGATCCTGGCACGCACGGCCCGTCCGGTGTCGGGTGATTCACGATCACCCTGCTTCCCCTGGCTGCCGATGGGTGACCCGCTCCGGGGCCGATGCGGGCTCGATTCCCCGAGCGGACCGAGCCATGGCACGCCCGTCCCCGGCACGCCCGAGCTCCGTGAGCGTGCGGTGCGGCGTTCGGTCTG
>NZ_JBSGZD010000025.1:0-51294 GCF_053610825.1 Streptomyces sp. NPDC054863
CGGCTCGTCTGTCCTGGCGCAGCAGACTGAGCAGTGGTTCCAGCGCCTGTTCGTTCTGGACGACGAAGCCCGTGACGTCGGGGCGTTCGGTGAAGATCTGGCCGAGGGTGCCGGCCATCGCGGCGTAGGAGCCCTCGCTCGGTCGGTGCAGCACACGCAGTCCGACCTCCCGCGCACGCGTGCGCAGGCCGTCGATGGTGCGCTCCGCGAAGCCGGTCCTGCGCTCGTACACGGCCGGCGCCTCACCGATCACGGCGATCTGACGGTGCCCCAGCTGCGCCAGATGTTCCGCACACAGGGCTCCGGCCTCGGCGAAGTCGAGATCGACGCAGGTGAAGCCGGCGGTCCGGGCGGGCAGCCCGATGAGCACGGCGGGCCGGCCGCTCTCCCGCAACGGGGCGAGCCGGGCGTCGTCGAGCTCCACGTCCATCAGGATGATGGCATCGGCGAGTCCGCTGCCGACCACCCGGTGCACGGCGGCGGGCCCCTCCTCGCCGGTGAGCATCAGGACGTCGAAGCCGTGTTCCCGCGCCTGGGTGGCGACGGCGATGGCGATCTCCATCATCACGGGCACATACATGTCCGTCCGCAGGGGCATCATCAGCGCGATGATGTTGGACCGGCTGCTCGCCAGCGCCCTGGCACCGGCGTTGGGGTGGTAGCCGAGCTCCTGGATACTGCGCTCCACCCGTTGCTTCGTCGTCTCGGAGATGGTCCGCTTGCCGCTGAGGACGTAGCTCACGGTACTGGCGGAGACTCCGGCGTGTTGCGCTACTTGGGCGAGGGTGACCAACGGGAGCTCCATCTGATGAAGCGCTTCGACAGCGCGTTTCGCGTTTAAATTGCCAGTTTGAACGCATAGTAATCCGAGCCAACGACACTTGTCCAGACCATTTAATCGAAGCGCTTTCCTGGGGAAGCGTGGGCCCGCGTCCGCACCGTCGTCCCGAACCCGGGCAACCACAGCCAGGTTAATGAAAACGATTATCATCCTGCTATGGTCTGCCGGACGTACCCCTCCCGGGCCCGGCCCGGCACTCCTGGAAGAAGTCCCGTGCGCCTCCCCAAGCTGCTGCCTCCCGCCGCCCTGGCCCTTGCCTGCGCACTCACCCTCACCGGGTGTTTCTCGGCGAGTACGTCCGACACCGCCGAAGGATCGGACGGCAAGCGCATACGCGTGGCGATGATGAACCCGCCCCGCTCCGGCCTCTCGCCGCTCACCGACGACGCGTTCAAGCTGTCGCGCTGGTCCACCGCCGAGACCCTGACCACGCTGGACAAGGAGGGCGACGCCAAGCCCTCGCTCGCGGCCAAGTGGCAGCGGACCGGAGAGCGGACCTGGACCTTCACCCTCCGCAAGGGCGTGATCTTCCACGACGGCACCGCGCTGACCGCAGAGGCCGTCGAACGCTCCCTCACCAGGGCCGCCACCGCCTCCCCCAAGCCGCGCATCCTCGACGGCGTCGACTTCAAGGCCGAGGCCGAGGGGGACACCGTCGTCGTCACCACGGGCAAGGCCGATCCGCTCGTGCCCCAGCGGGTCTCCTCGCCGCAGTTGTCGGTCCTGGCCGCCAAGGCGTACCGGGGCAAGACGGTGGACCCGATCGGGGCGGGCACCGGGGCCTTCGTCCTGAAGAAGGCCGACGGCACCTCGTCCGCGACCCTCGACCGCAACGAGAAGTACTGGGGCGGGCGCGCCAGGGCCGCCGGGATCGACGTGACCTTCGTCCCGGACGGCGCCGCCCGCGCGGCCGCCCTGCGCAGCGGCGACGCCGACATCGTCGAGGCGATCCCGGTCTCCCAGGCTTCCCTCCTGGAGAAGGACCAGATCACCGAGGTGCCGATGCCGCGCACCAACACCCTGTACCTGAACACCGGCAGGGGTGTCTTCAAGGACGCCGGGCAGCGGGCCGCCGCCCGCGCAGCCATCGACGCGAAGGCCCTGGTCAAGGGCGTCTACGAAGGGCGCGCCGATGTCGCCGATGGGCTGCTCGGGCCCGCTCTGCCGTGGGCGGCCGAGCAACGCGCCGGGCGCACCGGGGCGGCGAAGCCCGCGAAGCCGTCGGGACGGACCCTCACCATCGGCACCTTCACCGACCGGGCCGAACTGCCGGAGGTGGCCGCCACGCTCCAACAGCAGCTCCAGGACGCCGGGTTCAAGGTGAAGCTCGACGTGCGCGAGTACTCCCACATCGAGGCGGACGCGCTGGCGGGGAAGTTCGACGCGTTCATCCTGTCCCGCGCCACGGTCATCGACTCCGGCGACCCGGCCGCCTACCTGCGCAGCGACTTCGCGAGCGACGGCTCCTTCAACCTCCCGCAGCTCGCCGACGCCGCCGTGGACAAGGCCGTCCGCACCGCCGAGGAGGCCCCGGCGGGACAGACCCGGCGGACCGCGGTCCTCGACGCCGAGACTGCCGTCCTCAACACCGACGCGGCCGTCCCGATGCTCCACGAGCGCGTCATCCAGGGCGACGCCACCCACGTCGTGGGCTCCGCGAAGGACCCGCGTGAGCGTGAGCTGATCACCCTCGGCACGTACGTCAAGTGAGACGCCTGAGACGCGTACGTCGCGTGATACGGAACACCGGCCTGCCGCGCCCCCGGCGGTGGACCGGGCGGACCGGGCGGTCCGGGCGGTCCGGGCGGTCCGGGAAGACCCCGTCCACCGCCTGGCGGGCAGGGCTCGCCCGCGCCGCCGCGCTCGCCGTCGTCGTCGCCGTCGTGGGCCTGCTGCCCTGGCTCTCCGGCAGGGATCCCGCGCTCACCGTGCTGCGCGCCCGCTCGGCCGAACAGGAGCCCACCGCCGAGGCCTTGGCCGCCGTCCGCCGCGACCTCGGCCTGGACGCGGGCCCGCTCGCCCTGCTGACCGACTGGGCGAGCGGCCTCCTGAACGGCGACCTCGGTCTCTCCTGGGTCTCCGGCACCGCGGTCCTGCCTTCCGTCCTGTCCGGCCTCGGCGTCTCGCTGACCCTGATGGCCGCGTCGCTCGCCGTGGCGCTGCTCGTCGCGTCCGCCCTGTGTGCGCCCACCCTGACGCGCGGCGCGCGCGGCACCCTGCGGGGCTCCGGCGGCGGGGTGGGGGCGATGCTCGCCGCGCTGCCCGAATTCCTGCTCGCCACCGTGCTGTTGATCGTGTTCGGCGTGTGGTGGGGGCTGCTGCCGGTCTCCGGCTGGCAAGGCCCGCGCCACCTCGTGCTGCCCGCGCTCGCCATGGGCATCCCGGCGGGCGGGCTGCTCGGACGGCTCGTCTGCGACGGGCGCGGAACCAAGCCGAACTCGCCACCGAGACCCGCCGGTTCTTCCGCAGGCGCCAACGCCAACCGCACACCGTCCGCGGCTACTTCGGCGACCCACACGCCCGCTACACCCTGGACGAGAGCCCCATCAGTTTCTGATCAATATGCAGGAGTGGAAGCCGGACACACCAGCATCGCGGTGGACCAACTGCCGCTCCTGCGCAATTACGTCCACGGCAGGATCGTCGTCGAGGGTCCCATACAGGCCATCCGTGCGACTCGGCGCGAGTGGGTCCGGCAGCGACAAGTGATGGGCATGAACGCGGCTGACCTCTGGTTCACCGCCTTCCCCACCACACTCCTCAGATAGCTCTGCGCACGCAAGTTGTCGTGCGCGGCAGCTTGAATAGGCCAGATAGTCAACAAGCAGTTGACTCATAATTGAACACCAGGTTAACGTGTTTGGAGGTATTGCCTCTTAAAGCTTCTTGTGCGGAGCGATGCATCCTACTCTCCGAATTGGCCTTATCGGGTACGTCGGAAAATCGCCACCCCAGTGCAGTTGACCCTGAGAGCGTCTCGGTAAAGTCGTCTTAGCCGGCACGTATTGGAGAAACAGATGCTGAGGCGTTCGTACTCCTCCTTCCGATCGCTGGTGGAAAAGGGAGAATTGGTTCGTGTCGTCGGAGCGCACGATGCACTGGGTGCTGTGATTGCGCAGCAGGCGGGCTTCGATGCCGTATGGTCTTCCAGCCTTGAGGTGTCGGCGGCCCGGTGCATTCCCGACGCTAGCTTACTCACGATGACGGAGTACCTGGAGGCGGCCTCGAATATGCAGAAGGCTCTAGGCATACCGGTCATCGCTGACTGCGACACAGGATACGGAAACAACCTCAACGTAGTGCATATGGTCCACGAATACGAGGCTGCCGGCATTACCGCCATCTGCATGGAGGACAAACTTTTTCCGAAGCTCAACAGCTTCGCAGAGGGGGACCAAACGCTGCTGAGCACGGAGGTCTTCTGTGGCAAGATCCAGGCTGCGAAGAGCGCCCAGGCCACGGAGAGTTTCTTCGTCGTCGCGCGCACCGAAGCTCTCATCAGCGGCTTGAACGTGGACGTCGCCCTAGAGCGATGCCACGCATATTGCGAAGCTGGCGCTGATGCGGTTCTCATTCATTCCAAGTCCAAGACGAAGGATCAGGTCGAGGAATTTCTCTCGCGTTGGGATGGCCGCCGTCCGGTCGTCATTGTTCCTACCACCTACCCGGACTGGCACGCGGATGACATCGCTGGTGCTGGTGTTTCCGTCGTCATCTACGCAAACCATGGGCTGCGTGCCATCGTCACCTCGCTTCGCGAGACGTTCGAGTCGATCCGCCGACGCGGTGACTCCACCGAGCTGGAGGACCGCATCGCCGCAGTGAGTGACGTCTTCGAACTCCAGCAACTCAAGATGTGGCAGAAGCTCGATGCCTGATCACGTCGACTCGACAATTCGCTGTGGGACACACCGGCTTGGGGTTTCCTCGTGCCCCTTCGAGCCTGCGACGGATAGTCCATCGCAGGCATCCAGGCCGACAGGGGGAGACGACTCGTGAACTCAGATGCGCCTTCTTTGCCCGTTCGTCACAAAATCTTGGTCGTCGACCCCATCGCTCCCCAAGCGCTGGAGCAGCTCCGCGCGGCTTACGACGTTACCGTCCGCATGCAGCCGTCCGAAGCTGAACTGGTCCACCTCATGCCAGGCATGGAGGCGATCGTGTTGCGTAGCGGCGTGGAGGTGTCGGCCAATGTCATAAACGGCGCCCGGCAGCTCAAGGTGATCGCCCGAGCGGGCAACGGAACCGACAACATTGATCTCAAGGCGGCCAAGCGTGCGGGTATCCAGGTCTTCAACATCCCCAGCGTGTCCTCCGGTTCAGTAGCGGAACTGGCGCTCGGACTCACCTACGCAGTGACGCGCCACATCGCCCTCGCTGACCGACAGATCCGTAGCAACATATGGAGGAAGTCCGAGCTGGCGGGGATTGAACTGGCTGGCAAGACGATGGGTGTCGTCGGGCTGGGCAACATCGGGTCCCGACTAGCTGCACTGGCGTGCGGTGTCGGAATGCAAGCGGTGGGCTCAGTAGGCCACCCCACCCAGGAGCGTAAAGCGAAGTTTACGCGTGCGGGTATCACTCTCATGAGCATCGGCGAAGTGCTCCGCAACGCGGATGTCGTGGCCTTGACATGCCCCCTCAACGACCGCACTCGCAACCTCATCACCGCGACAGAGCTGGCCACAATGAAGCCCGGCGCCTACCTCGTGAACGTCTCCCGCGGAGGAGTCGTCAATGAGAACGACCTCTACGACGCCCTGGCTCGACGACACATCGCCGGCGCCGCCATCGATGTCCTCGCCATCGAACGGGAGCCAAGCCGACTGTCCGAGCTGGACAACGTCGTCCTTACGCCTCACATCGGAGCCATGTCAGTCGATTCCCAGACCCGCATCGGGGCGATGCTCCTCGACGGTCTGGCTTTGAGTCTCACCTGTCAGGACGCTCCCACCCGCATCGTCTGACCGTTCCGGACAACGTCGCTTCATTATTTAGAAGGCAGGTCCATGCCACTCAAGAACGACAGCTTGAGCGTGGGCGTCGTTGGCGCTACCGGCTACACCGGCGGCGAGCTGTGTCGACTCCTGCTCAACCATCCTCAGGTCAATCAGATATCGCCAACTGCACGGGGCGACGAACAATTCGACCGTGTCCACCGTAACCTCATGGGCAGTGGTCTGGAGTTCCTCGGCGTCGACGACCTCAAGCGCCAGGAAGATGATCTCGACGTCGTCTTCTTCTGTACGCCCTCGGGCGAAGCGATGCGCAACGCACCCTGGTTTCTTGAGCGTGGAATCCGCGTGATCGATGTCAGCGCCGACTTCCGGTTCTCCGACCCCGACGTCTACTTACAGGTCTACGGTTTCGAACACACCGCTCCCGAATTGCTGCCCGAAGCAGTCTACGGGCTCACGGAACTGAACCGCGAGAACATCGCCAAAGCCCGACTTCTCGCCAATCCAGGGTGCTACGTCATCACCGCGATCCTGGCACTAACGCCCCTGTTGCGTGCTGCATGGGCCAATCTGGATATCCCCGTCCGCATCAGTGCCGTCAACGGCACCACCGGGGCCGGTAATAAGCCGAAACGGTCCATCATGCACGCTGAGGTGGTCAACTCCATGCTGCCCTACAGCATGGAGGGACATCGGCATGGCCCGGAACTGGAAACCCACCTCGCTGCTGAAGCAGGCCGCCCACTGACCCTGGACTTCAACACCGCCCACGGCAATTTCGCCCGTGGCATCTTCGTGCAGGCGAGCCTGGCCGTGCATCCCGCCGTTCGAGAAACGATGACACGTGAGCGGATCCTCGCACTTCTCACCGACTTCTACGGTCAGGGAAGCGATAAGGAGTTCTTCGTGCGGGTGAACACACTCCCCAAGACAGGAGAGATGAACTCCAAGGAGTATGAGGTCTATCCCAGTTTGGTCAGTGTCATTGGCTCAAATTTTTGCCACATCGGTGCAGACTATGATGCGCAGCGGGGCCTTATCAAGCTCCTGTCCGTCACCGACAACCTGGTTAAAGGAGCTGCAGGTTCTGCCATCCAGAACATGAACGTAATGTTCGGGTTGCACGAGACGGCGGCCCTGCGGACGTACGGGCTATAACTGTGCCCCCCTTGATAAAGTCCATTGCGAAGCAGGACGCAACCCGGTCGCTCATGAACCGGCGCATCGTCTGGGGTGAACGCTGGGTTTTCTCGGCCGGTTTCAACGTGGCGTCAGGCATGCGTGACACGAGTCGCATAGACGCTGAGGTGGCCGACATTGCCCGTCTCGCCAACGCAGGAGCGCGAATCTCGATACTCTCTCACCAAGGGCGCCACAAGGACGGTTCAGCGCAGCACCTGGGTGACGTCGCTACCTATCTGAGCGGTCGCCTCGGCAAGGACGTGATCTACGTTCCCGAGAACACCACCGACTCGGCAGTAGACCACTCTCGTGCGCTTCCTCCTGGCGGCGTGGCGCTCTTCGGAAACACACGGCATCATCCTGGCGAGGAGACCAACGATCCGATCCTCGCCGCACAGTTCGCCCGTCTGGGAGATGCCGTGGCGGTGGGTGGATTCTCCAAGGCCCACCGCGAGCACGCTTCCAATACCGGACTGTTGAAGTGCCTTCCCGGGTGGGCCGCGCACAGCCTGCTCATAGAGCTTGAACGGCTTTCTCCCTGGTCCGGTGCCGATCCGTCCGTGCCCTCTCTTGCGGTGCTGGGTGGCGTGAAACCCGAGAAGACTCTCGTCGGACTGCGTAGTTTCTCCCAGACGTACGACGTCGTGGTGCCGGCTGGAGCTGTCTTGAACCATGTGCTCCGGGCGCAGGGCTACCAAGTGGGCAACTCCGAACTCGGCGAAGAGCCCGAGCGTTGCACGAAGGCGACCCTTGAGATCTTGGGCTCTGCAGCGGCTCGTATTCACGTACCCCATCGCGTAATTATTGCCCGCAGATCCGGGAACTCCTTCACAGATCCGCGAGAGATCCAAATCGCCGAGGGCATTCCATCCGGATTCGCCATAGTGGACTTTTTCCTGGAGAGTTGGCTGCTGGACCTCATACGGGAGTTCGCCAGCATCGGATGCCGTGCCGTGATTGCCGGAACGCCAAGTCTGTATCTCCAAGGGTTCGGACATGCTTCGACGCAATTGCTGGACTGGGCCTCAGCTCGGAGGGTCAAGGCAATCCTCCTGGGCGGGGACACCGTTTCCGAGCTTCCCTTCGACGGACCCACCTCGACCGGAGGCGGTTCTGCTCTGTGCTATCTGGGCGAGGTTGACCTCCCCGTCCTTCGCGCCCTGCGCGAGAACGCCGCCACGCCTTGGACGGAGACCTGAAATGTTCGACTTCCACGTTCCGACCCGGATCATCTTCGGCCGCGGCCGCATCGAAGAGCTGGGAACACTCGCTCAGGCCTGGGGAGATCACGCTTTGCTCGTGTGTGGTCGTTCCGCCATGCGGGCATCGGGTGTGCTGGCACGTGTCCAAACGATCCTTTCCACTTCGGGTGTCAAAGCCGACATATGCGACTGGATTTCATCCAACCCTCGGTCCGACGAGGTGGATGCTGCGATACAGCAGGCCAGGCGGTTCGGCGCTCGTGTGGTTATCGGGCTGGGTGGAGGCAGCGCGCTCGACGCCGCGAAGGCCGTGTCAGTTGGAATGGGACACGAGTCGGTTGCCGGACTCGTAGGGCGTACCCTGAAGCCCTCCCTCGACTCCTTGCCGGTCATCGCGGTACCGACCACGGCCGGAAGCGGTGCAGAGGTCACCAAGGGGGCGATCATCACGGACGTGGTGCGGGACTTCAAGTCAGGCATACGTGGCGACGATCTCTTCCCGAAAGCCGCGCTCATCGACCCGTCACTGACCGATACGCTTCCCCGCCGCGCTGCTCTTGACTCGGGCTTCGACGCCATGGCCCACGCCGTTGAGGGCTTCCTGGCACGCCGTTCCGGCGAAATGAATAAGGCGCTCTCCGAGCGGGCCATCGAGCTCTTGGCACCGGCCCTGCGCCGCTTGTCCGCCGGTGATGCAAGTACGGAAGTCCGGGACGCAATGGCGTTCGGTGCTCTGCTGGGCGGCATCAATGTGGCCACAGCCAGCACCTGTCTCCCGCACAGAATGCAGCAGGCGCTTGGAACCACTGAGCGCGTAGGCCCATCCCATGGCTCTGGCCTGGCGATGCTGTATCCAGCCTGGCTTGACTCCGTTGAGCAAGTGGCCAGTGACGAGGCGACAGCTATCGCACGCCTTCTCGGGGAAACCGACCTTCGTCACGCTGTCCAGTCCCTGCTTCAGGACATCGGGATGACGGAGAAGCTGGGAGATCACGGCTACATGTTGCGAGATGTCCACGACTTCGTGAACCGCATTTCTGGCAACCTCGACAACGACCCTTCCCCCGAGCCGGGGAACGCTCTGATCGAGAAAATCTACCTCTGCTCACTCTGAGCGTGTCAGTAGGGCAGCCCGAGATGCTCCATGTGACAGGAAGCAGGGCCCAGGGGCGAGGAACCATGAGCCCCCAACAGCAGTGTCCACAGCATGCGTAGTCGCAATGGTGCGGAGGGCGGCCCGACGCGAACAGCGGTCTGAATGATCCAGCGCCGGATGTCCCGTTCGAGTTCAAGGCCGATGCCGTGGCCCTGTACGAGTCCACACCCGGGACGACGTACAAGAGCATCTCCGCTGTCGTGGGCGTCCATCTGGCGCCCCTGCGCGAGTGGGCGCTGCGGGCCCGCGAACGCCTGGCCGTCGGCAAGGGTGAACACCCTGCCACCGCCGTCACTTGGACCGGAAGGAAGGCGTCCGACAAAAGCCTGCCCAACACCGAGCCGAAGCTACGTGAGCTGTCCGCGAAGCACGAACCGTCTCCTCCTTCATCCCGGGCGGGACACCCGGCACAGAGCAAACCCATCGCCGGCTGGGAGCCTGGCCAAGCCGCCGCACGGGAAAGGTGGCCCGGCCCCGGGCCCGCCCGTGTGTCGGCCGCCCGAGCCGGCGCTTCGTACGGAGGCCCTGAAAATCCGGGCCCGAGGCTACGCCACCTCGGCCGGGGGTGACATCCCGGGAGTGAACTGGTGTCCGGTGCACGGCGCGGGCACTGGACAGCCGACAGCCAGAGGTCAGGTCGCGGCCAGTGAACGGGCGGCCTTGCGGACGTCCGCACTGAAGGCCACCACCTGCGCGTCCCTGGGCCAGGACTCCAAGGAGCGGCTATAGACGCGCAGGTACTCCATTCCCCGCAGGCTGCCCAGCCGAGTGAACAGGGCCAGTGACTCGCGGCCCAGGCGCAGGCTCTGGTCCAGGTCGCCGTTCTGGGCGTGGGCGGAGGCCAGCATGGAGAGCCGGACGCTACGGGAACGGAGGAACGCATCGGAGGGCATGGGGCCCGTCGCGTTCCAGGCGAAGACGGCCCGGTGATTCCCCAGGTCACGGAATGCTTCCAGCGCGTCGGTGACGATCCTCTGCTGGGTGAAGAAGCCGATCCACGCGGGGCTCTCCATTCCGTTCGCGCGTTCCTGGAGGCGTTCGGCCTCGGCGATGCACGCGCTCGTCGCCCGCCCGTCGGACGCACGGGCGTGTGCCCTTGCCTCCATCATCTTGGCGAACCCTGCCACTCGCGGATTCAGGCCGCGCCCGCGCTGGAAGGCGCCCTGGGCCATGTCGATCGCCTCGGACGTGAAGCCACGCGTCATCGACTGCATCGCCATGGTGCTGAGGATGTACGAGCCGAGTTCGGCGTCGCCGCCGGCCCGGGCGAGCCTCAGCGCCTGGATGAAGTGACGCTGGGCGACGTCGTGCTGGCTCGCGTCGAACGCCGTAAATCCGGCCAGCCGCGCCATCTCTGCGGTGACACGGAACAGATCACGGCCCACCGGCTCGGAGTAGCTGCCCTGCAACAGCGGGGCCACCCGGTCGTACAGATACTCCGTGAGCGACTTGGCCATGCGATTGGCTCCACCGAACCGCGAGTCCCACAGACGCGCATGGTCGGAAGCCTCCCTGAGCTCCGCGATGTGCTCCCGGTCGACCACCGGCCCCGAGGCACGGGCCCGGGTCGGCTCGGCCGGATCAATCAACCAGCGGGCCATCGGGGTACTGAAAGCAGAGATGGCAAACGTCTGGCTGGCGAGGAACTGACGACGATTCACTGCGCGCCAGAAGGCCGCTGCTTCGGTCACCGCTTCTTCCTGGCGCCGAACGAACTCCAGGCCCAGCTGCGCCGTGTTCCTTTCCGCGCCGGGCATGCCGATGTCCTGAAGGGTCACCGGCCTGCCCAGCACCTCGGACAACGACCGGCAGATGAGCTGCGGAGTAGGCCATTTCGGGACCATTCCACGGCGGCACCAGTTCGCGACGGACGTGTGCGTGTACTGGCTGGATTTTCCATCGGAGGCGGACAGTTCATTCACCCGATGGGCCAACCTCTTGCGGCTCATCCCCGACGCGGCCACGAGCTCCTCAAGCCGCAGATTGCTCTGACTTGCGCCGTCACGTGTGTCAGTCATGCTGCCCCGCCTCCTTCTACCCAAAGCTACCTGGGAGTTGGCTGCTCTGAGCCCCTCCACCGAGTTATGGGCCCCCTTGTGAGCCCTTCCTGCGCTCCGGCCGTTCGGATCCCATGGGGGGACCCGAGGCGCCGCCGGTGCCCCGCACGGGTGGTTCGACAATCCCTCGAAGGAGGCCGGGAAATGTTCGATCTGATCCAACTGTCAGTGATTCTCTCTCCGGCGGCGACATTGGAGCTGCATATTCCGATCGGAGCCGTCCTGTATCTGATCTTTACGCGAACCCACCGGAGGTAGCTGGGGGTTGCAGGGCCGGGCCACACCCCCTCGGGCTCGTCGCCGGTTGACCTCCACCTGTCAGCCGGTCAGCGCGTGTCGGCTGCTGTGGACGAGGATCGTGTCGATCACCGCGACGGCGCGTGGTCCCTCTGGCGCCGTTCGTCGAACATCACACCCATCCGGCCGTGCGGCAGTCCTGCCTTGCCTGTGCGACCGAGACAGCGGCGCGGCCCGGTCGTTTGCGCGGCCTCTGTCGGCCCTGAAGTCCTGCTCGATGTGGTCGCTGCGGTACTGCACGAGCAGGGCCTCGTGCAACCGGTCCTCGACCAGCTCCACCGGGCAGACCTCATCCGCCAGGATCGCCGCGCGGAACCCGAGGGCCTCACGGATCTGCGTACGGTCCCCCTTCGCGGAGCGAGACGAAAGGTCGTACTTCGCCAAATCCTCCACCGGCACCTTGCCCACCTCGGCCACGTAGTCGCACCGTGGGTCAGAGAGAGGAGACCGGAGCCGACACGTTCGGGCTCGGTGGACGGTGCAGTGCGCAGAGGGAGAGCACGTGCTGCGAGTCCCGCCCGTGCGGTACCCCCACGGCAAGGTGATCGCGCGACTCCGGGAGGAGAGCACGAGGCGATCAGCACGGACTGGGAGGGAGTTGCTGGCCGCCCAGCCAGCGAAAGAGAGGGACTCTCCAGACAGTCATGGACAGGTCGTTCGCGACCGTGTGGTTCGGCCGTTGTTCTGGGCCCGCACCACGAAGTACCCGGCGGGGCGCGGAATCCTCCTGGTGCTGCACGGAGAGCTACCGGCCGTGAGGAGCTCGGCCGAGCGGGACCATCTGTTGTTGATGATGGCGGAACTCGCGCCGGTGCGGAGCGAGGACTGTCGAAGGCTGACGCCTGAAGCTCTGCGGTACCTGCGGGCCGGTGTGCCGCCCGATTGGGGCTGAATCCACCGCCGTGATCACGTAGCTCGGCCGCCGAGTGGGATCTCTGCGATCGGCTCCGACGACAGATGCCATCCGCTGGTGTCCTGAGCGATCTCGAAGCGGACGTTCAGCAGGTGGAGGGTGTCGACGTGCAGAGGCGCCCGGCGCGGGGACGACGGTCGCGGACGGCGGGCTGGTCTACAACGGCTACACCGAGACCGTGTCCCTCCACGTGATCACCGAGACCAACATCTGGGCTGAAGTCACTACAGCGGCTTCCGGTCTTCACAGGGGGTGACGCTTCCCACCGCAGCACCCGGACAGGGCCGGCCCCGTGCGGAGTCCATGCCCGCCCTGCGCGGTATCCGGGCCGCCGTCTTCGACACGGACGGCGTGATCACGGATTCGGCCCGGGTCCACGCGGCCGTCTGGAAGGACTCCTTCGACGCCTTCCTGAGGGAGCAACCGCCTGAAGATCCTTACCAGCGCCGGCCGTTCGACGTGGCGGACGACTGTCCGCGTCTTGTGGACGGCAGGTCCCGCCAGGACGGGGCCGCCGCGTTCCTCGCCTCGCTACGACTGCTGAAGGCCCTGCGGCGGGACGGACTGCCTCTCGCCGCCGCGTCCGCTTCCCGGAACGCCTGCGAACTCCTCACCCGGACTGCGTGTCAGGGCTCTTCGACGCACGGGCGGACCGTAGCCAGGCAGGGGCGGCGGGTTCGGTCTGGTGATCGGTGTGGACCGGACGGGCGGACAGGCCGCGGGGGAGGAACTGCGGCAGCACGGTGCCGACCTGGTCGTGCGGGATCTCGGTGAGCTGGTCGCGGAAGGAGCACCGGCGTGACGGACAGCGGCGTTCCGGACACGGACTGGACGTGGAGTTACGAGGGACCAAGGGGGCCCACGGGGCGCTGTTTCCGGCCTTCTGCCACCGGCTGCGCCCCGGGGCCTTCCGTCGGCGCGCCCCGTCGTTACGGTGGAGTGCGGGCGTCCCCTCTTGCCTGCCGGACCGGATGGAGGGATCCATGGGCGGGACCGAGGGCGGGGGCAGTGGGGCGGACGGTCGGCTCGGGAGGTTCCGGCTGGACGAGCTGCTCGACGAACTCCAGGTGCGGATCGAAGCGGTGCGGGGAACGCGGGACCGGTTGCACGGCCTGTTGGAGGCCGTGCTGTCGGTGGGGCGGGAGCTGGATCTGCCGCAGGTGCTGCGGGGGATCGTCGAGGCGTCGGTGGTGCTGGTGGACGCCGAGTACGGGGCGTTGGGGGTCATCGGTCAGGATCAGCGGCTCGCGCAGTTCCTGACCATGGGGGTCGACGAGGAGCTACGGGCGCAGATCGGGGACCTGCCTTCCGGGCACGGTCTGCTGGGGGAAGTGATCCGCCATCCGGAGCCACTGCGGTTGGCAGAGCTCTCGGACCATCCGGCTTCTTCGGGGTTCCCGCCGAACCACCCGCCGATGCACTCGTTCCTGGGGGTGCCGGTCAGGGTGCGCGACGAGGTGTTCGGGAATCTCTATCTGACCGAGAAGCGCGGGGGCGCCGAGTTCGACGCGGAGGACGAGGCGGTGTTGACCACACTTGCCGTGGCGGCCGGGGTGGCGATCGAGAACGCCCGGCTGTACGGGGAGGCACAGCTGCGCGAGCAGTGGCTGCAGGCGAGCACCGAGTTCACGGCCGGGCTGCTGTCCGGGATGCCGGAGGCCCGGGTGCTGGAGGTGATGGTCGAGCGTGCGCGGCGGATCACCTCTGCCGAGCTGGGCGTGGTCGACCTGGTGGAGGGCGCGGAGACGCTGCGCGGGGTGCTGGCGCTGGGGGAAGGCGCCGAGGCTCACCGCGGGTTGACGGTGCCGCGGAAGGGAACCCTCGCGGGCATTGCCCTCCGGACGGCCGGCCTGGTGTCGTCGGTCTCCGTCGCGGACGACCCCCGGGTGACGTTCGCTCCCGAACGGTGGAAGGGAATCGGCCCTGCCGTGGCGGTGCCGATCGGCGAGCGAGGTGTGCTCGTGCTGGCCCGCACGACGGGGAGGCCCCCGTTCAGCGTGGCGGAGACGGCCCCGCTGCCCGGTTTCGCCGGACAGGCGGCCCTGGCCCTGGAGCTGGCGGACCGGCGGCGGGACGCCGAGCAGGTGAGTCTGCTGGAGGACCGGGACCGGATCGCCCGGGACCTGCACGACCTGGCCATCCAGCGGCTGTTCGCCACCGGAATGACCTTGCAGAGCGCCCGGCGCTTCGTCGAGCATCCGGAGGCGAGTGAACGGCTCGTGCGGGCGGTGGACGACCTCGACGAGACCATCAAGATCATCCGGTCGACCATCTTCGGGCTGCGGGCCCACGAGTCGGCGCCCGGTGGCGGGCTGCGGATCAGGGCGGTGCGCACGGTGGAGGAGGCGATTTCGGCGCTCGGGTTCACGCCGGCTCTGCGGATGGAGGGGCTGTTGGACACGGATGTGCCGCGTGCCGTGGCCGACGAGGTGGTCGCGGTGCTGGGTGAGGCGTTGTCGAACGTGGCCCGGCACGCTCACGCGTCGCGGACGGACGTCGCCGTGGTCGTGGGACAGGGCGTGCTGACGGTGACGGTGGCGGACGACGGCGTCGGACTGCGCGAGGAGGAGCAACGGCGCAGCGGGCTGCGCAATCTCGCCGAGCGGGCGGAGCGGCTCGAAGGCCGACTCACCGTCGAGCCGGAAGCGACGGGAGGCACGCGCTTGATGTGGAAGGTCCCGCTCAAGGGACTGAAGTAGCCCCTTGTCACTCACTCCGCGTGTCGGGCGGGGTGAACTGGGTGGCGAGGACGGCCGCCTGGATGCGGCGTTCGACGCCGAGCTTCGCCAGCAGCCGGGAGATGTGGTTCTTGACCGTCTTCTCGGAGAGGTAGAGCTGCTTGCCGATCTGCCGGTTGGTGAGTCCCTCGCCGATCAGTGCGAGGATCTCACGCTCCCGCGTGCTCAGCCCGGCCAGCCGTGAGTCCTCGGACGTGGGCTCCTGCGTGGGGCCGCGCAGACTGCTCATCAGCCGGGCCGTGGTGGCCGGATCCAGCATCGACTGGCCGGAGGCGACCGTGCGGACGGCTTCGACCAGGTCCGAGCCCTTGATCTGCTTGAGGACGTAGCCCGAGGCACCCGCCATGATGGCGTCGAGCAGCGCGTCGTCGTCGTCGAACGAGGTCAGCATCAGGCAGGCCAGTCCCGGTGCGCGCGAGAGCAGTTCGCGGCAGACGGTGATGCCGTCGCTGTCCGGCAGCCTGATGTCCAGGATCGCGACGTCCGGGCGCAGCGCCGGACCCCGGACCAGGGCCTGCTCGCTGGTGCCCGCCTCACCGACCACCACCATGTCGGGTTCGGAGTCGAGCAGGTCGTGCACGCCGCGTCGTACGACTTCGTGGTCGTCGAGGAGGAAGATGCGGATCGGCTGCTGTGGCGAGAACGCCCGTACGGTCATGACTGTCCCTCGCGTTTCTGTGGGCCCCTGGCGATCGTGCCGTGCGTGGGGGTCGACGCACCAGGGCCGGTCGGCCCCAATTGGCCTTCTGCCCAAGCCTGTTGCCCTCCCTCAGCAGATGCGCGGGAGCTGCTCGCCCACCGGCATGTCGATCACCCGCCGGGCGCCGACGAGGGTACGCATCACCACCCGTACGTCGGTACCTCTGGCCCGCAGGGCGAGGAGGTCGGTGCTGCGGGCCGGGGGCTCGTACGTGTCGATGAGGCGCAGCGCCTCGGTGACGGCATACACGACCTCGACGGCCCGCACCAGGATCGAGCGGTACGGGTTGCGGCAGACGACCCCGCCCTCCCAGGGGTCGCCGAGCCCGGCGGTGCGGGCGGCGTCCCTGGCCGTGCGGCTCAGCCACTGCCCGCTGATCGCGAACCGGGCGAGGGAGCCGATGAGATGGCGGCGCCCGTCCGGCGGGCGTCCGGCCGGTCGACGGTCACGCCCGTGTACGCGGTCGACCATTGCCCGGTCTCGACCTTCGCCATGAGGTTGGCCGGCGCGCGGTACCCACCAGGTCCCCGCCAGCGGCAGACAGCCGGCGACCACGGTGACCCAGCCGGTGCCGATGGCCACGGTCCACAGTTCGGCGCCGGTCGACGGGGCGTCGAGCCAGACGTCTGTCCCGCTGCCGACGGGTGTCCCGGCCCCGACCCGCACCACGGCGACGCGCGGGGTGCCGTCGGGACCGGTCCACCGCTCGGACACCGGGTGCACCGTCCGGCCCGTTCCGTGGGCGGCGGACGGGTCGGGGGCGTTCCGGACGACAGTGGCCCGTACGACGTGGTGGGCGGCACGCTGCCGGTCCGCCTCCGAGCGAGCGATGTCGTACGCGGAAACGCCGGTCCATACTCCGACCGACGGCGCCACGACCAGCAGCACCGTAAGCATCACCAACCGGGTCCATGCGTCGACGACGTCGCAGGGTCGGCGCAGCGGGACTGCGCCGCCACCGCCACCCTGCGAGCCGGGCGCCGGGCGGGGTCGGCGCGCTCATGGCGTCAGTCCTCCCGCGCGTCCACCAGCAGGGTGTGGAGTTCGGCGGCGATGTGCCGGGCCCAGGCGTCCATCGCCGCGAAGTCGCGGAAGTCGCCGCCCTTGCCGGAGTCGACGATCATCCGGGCCATCCGGCCCTTCGCTCCGGCGCGCAGACAGCCCCCGAAGGTGACGTGCTCCCGTGCGTCGATCCGGTCTCGGATGCGCCGGGCGCCTCGGACCGGCGGGATGTCCTGCTCGCCCGCACTCGCGTCGAGCGGGCCGCTGCTGAACAGCCACACCGGGCGGGCGGCCAGCGCCGCCCGCTGCCGTGCGGCGAACCGGCGGGCGTCCCTGAGCCACCGGCCCGCGTAGAGCGCGCTGCCGAGCACCACGGCGTCGTACTCCCGTACGTCACCGGCTTCCGCCGCCGGCCGGAGGTCGGCGACGACGCCTTCCTTGTCCAGGGTCTGGGCGATGGTGCGTGCCATTTCCTCCGTGGACCCGTTCTTCGTCGCGTACGCGACGAGCACCTTGACCGTCATCGTGGGCCGTCCCTTCTCAGAGTTTGCGCAGCCAGTCGTCGGCCACGCCCTGGAGTGCCTGCTCGGTGGGCCGGAGGTGGGAGTCGTCCGTGCGGTAGGTGAGCTTGTCGACGACCGCGACGACGCCGTCGATCTGCCGCGTCATGTGCACGGCCACCGGGATCTCGCTGAGGCGCTCCAACTGGCCTTCCAGGGTCACGATTCCGTCCGCGACAGAGACCTTCACCGCTTGCGGGGTCAGCCACAGCGCACGTATCAGCACCTCTGTGATCACCTCGTGGCGGATCGAGTCGTCCGGGCGCAGGAACATCTGGAGCAGGTCGCGGCGGGTGACGATGCCGACGAGCCGGTCCTCCTCGTCGACGACGGGCAGCCGCTCGACGGAGTGCCGGGCCATGGTGCGGGCGGCCTCCGCGAGGGTGCGCTCGGCTTGGACGCAGACGGGGGGCGTGGACATCAGCTGCCCTGCGGTACGGGCTGTCGCCTTGGTCCGCGTGGTGCGCGCGGCCGGGGTGATGCGGGGCAGGTGGAAGCGGCGCGGTGCCCGGTAGGGGTCGGGGGCCTCCGCCTCGCGCACCAGGAGATCGGTCTCCGAGATGACCCCGACGACGTGATCGTCGGGGTCGACGACCGGCAGTCCGCTGATGCGATGTTCGGCCAGGAGCCGGGCCACTTCCTTGAACGGAGTGTCGTGGCGGGCGGTGACGACCTCTGCGGTCATCACGGAACCGATCTTGCTGTGCTTCATCGTGATCTCCTCGGGCATCTCTTCGCTCGGCGGTCGCGGTTCAGCGCAGCCGGCGCAGATGCGGGTCGTGGGCGGGGCGGGACAGCAGCCGAACCCGCACGTCGAGTGCGGTGACTCCGTCCGGCCGTGCCAGTACAGGGTTGAGGGCGGCCTCCGCGAGCTGCGGCAGGTCGCACGCCATCGCGGGCAGCCGCGCCAGGGTCTGCTCCAGGCCCTCCAGGTCCACGGGGCCCTCGCCGCCCTCCCCGAACAGCAGTGGGGCGCGGCGCGGCGCGGTGATCAGGTCGTGCGGGTCCGCACCGCAGTCCCGGCCAGTGCGCCTTGAGCACCACGCGGCCGTCGGCCCCGGAAAGCCGTTCGGCGGCGAGTACCGCCTCGTCCTCGGACTCCCCCCAGGCCCACGGGAGTTGGGGCAGGCCGTAGCAGTCCAGGAGCTCTGCGCAGGCGCCGGGCTCCAGTTGCGCCCGGTCGTCCGGGCCTGCGGTACGGATGCACGTGGTCGTGCCGTCCGCGAGCAGGGCGTGGGCCGGGAGCCGGGGTGCGCGCCGTCCGTCATCGTGGGCCTCCTGAGGGTGGGTCGGCACTTCGAGCGTCCGGCGGAACCGGAGGGGCGGGCAGGGGCTGGACGGGTGCCGGCAGGGGCCGACCGGCCCTGCCGCCAGGGTCGGTCGGTTGCTCGCCCGCCGGGCCGGGCAGCCTCGCTCTCCGGTCCCGACCTTCACCGCGCCCGGGACGGTGCGCGGGACAGCCCCGTGCGCGGCCCCGGCCAGGTCGTGCTCCGTGCCCGTCGGCATCGCGTGCCGTGGGGTGTGGTCGGCAAGTGGCCGCCGCAGTCCCGCAAACGGCGGCCACTGCCCGACAGCCGGCTTCCTGCACTGTCGTGAGGGACGCCTCGACGGTTCCCCGGTCCCACTCGTGGAGAGCCTTGAGAGTGCCGGGACCCGCCGTTGCTCCCTCTGCTTCGACTGTGTCCCCGCAACCGTGGCGGCGCAGTGGCCGACCGGTTCCCTGTCGGGCCCGAACAGGTCCTGTTCCGGGGGCCGTCCGGCAAGGCCTCCGCCCGGCATCGACTTCCGTGCTTCGCTGACGGTGCCTACCCCATCGACACGCCCATCCGTCGGCCGGACGAACAGGAACCGGCCGGGGCAACTTCAATCGGGCAAGAACCCGTCACAAAAGCGCAGATGGTGACAAGCCACCCGCTCGCCGTGCGGCGGGTGCTGAGATGCTCCATGGAACCGGCCAAGCACAGGACACATCAACGCGGCATTCCCGTCACGGAAGAACCGTTCCGGGCCCTGCTGGAAGCGGCACCCGACGCCATGGTGATCGTGGACGACGGAGGGGTCATCCGCCTGGTCAACGCCCAGACGGAGACGTTGTTCGGTTACGGCCGCGACGAGTTGCTCGGCCGTCCCGTCGAAGTCCTGGTGCCACAGCGCTTCCGGGACCAGCACCCGGGCCACCGGCTGGGATACTCCGCCAACCAGCAGGTCCGTCCGATGGGGGCCAATCTCGAACTGTACGGGCTGCGCAAGGACGGGGGCGAGTTCCCGGTCGAGATCAGCCTCAGCCCCCTGGAGACACCGGAAGGCACCCTCGTCTCCGCCGCCATCCGCGACGTCAGCGAACGCAAGGCCGCCGAAGCCCAGTTGGCCCAGCTCTACGACGAACAGCGCCACGTCGCCCTCACCCTGCAACGAAGCCTGATGGGCTCGCCCGCCCCCCTGCCCGACATGGACACCTCCAGCCGGTACTTCCCCGCACGGCAGGGCCCGGGCGTGGGCGGGGACTGGTTCGACCTGATCGCACTGGGCGGCGGCCGGGTGGGAGTGCTCATCGGTGATGTCATGGGACGGGGTCTTGAGGCCGCCGCCGTCATGGGCCAACTGCGCTCGGCCTCCCACGCCCTGGCCAAGACCGGAATGCCGCCCTGGCAGTTGATGCGGGCGCTGGACGCGGTCGTCAGCGAACTGCCCGACCAGCTCGTCACTTGCTGCTACCTGATCCTGGACCCCGACGACAGCACGCTGACCGTGTGCTCCGCCGGACACCTGCCGGTGCTGATGGTGGACCCCACCGGGCAGGTCCGCAGACTCCCGGTTCCGGTGAGCGTTCCTCTGGGCGTAGGCGAAGTGCCTCACCAGGAGACTCGCGTGGTGGTGGAGCCGGCCTCGGTTCTCGCCCTGTACACCGACGGCTTGGTGGAAACCCCGACCAGTGACATCGAGGAGCAGATCGACGCCCTCGCCACCACCCTGGAGAAGGCCAATGCCGACACCTCATGCCTGGAAACAGCCGCGGACTCCGTTCTCGCCGCCCTGCTGCCCGGTCCTCAGGAGTACGCCGACGACGTGACCCTCCTCCTCGCCCGCATCCCCCCGGCACCGACGACCGCCATTTCCGCGCTCCTGCCGGCCCGGCCGGTCAGCGTGGGGGACGGGCGCCGGTTCCTGCGCAGGACCCTGCGGGAATGGGGCTGCGAAGACCTCGTCGACACCGCCTGCCTCCTGGCCTCCGAACTCCTGACCAACTCGGTGCGCCACGCCTGCGACCCCCTGCGGCTGCGCCTGCGCCGCACCAAGGACGAACTTCACGTCGAGGTCTGCGACGGCAGCCCCGTCCTGCCCCGCATCAGGACCGCAGGGCCTGACGAGGAGTCGGGGCGCGGCCTGGCGCTGCTGGACCACCTGGCCTCCGGCTGGGGCATCCTGCCGACGCAGGAGGGCAAGGCCGTGTGGTTCTCGCTGCCCCTGCCGGACTCCACCCGGCGCCAGGAGGCGAGCGAAGCAGGGGAGGCTCGGCCCCATCGGGACAGGTGACTCTCCCGGAAGGCATGCGCAGCAGGTACGGTCACGGCTCGCCCGGAGCAGGATCGGCCACGGCCGTGTGCTCGCGGCGTCCGCCGGGACGGCCGGGCCGGGCCCCGGGCAGCTCCTCACCGAGTTCGGCCTCCACCGCGCCCGCCATCGCACGCAGGACGTCCAGCGTGCGGGCGGCCTCGGACTCGTCGACCTCCGTGATGGCGAACCCGACGTGCACGATGACGTACGTCCCGACGACGGTGTCCGGGGTGTAGGCGAGGCACACCGGCCTGCGCACTCCGCCGAAGTCGACGGTGGCCCTGTGCAGTCCGGCGTCGTCGTGGGTTTCCGGTACGCGGCCGGGGATGCCCAGGCACATGGCCTTCACTCCTTCACGAGGCGGGCGGCGGCGACGGCCGCCTGCCCGTAGCTGATGCCGCCGTCGCCGACCGGGACGCTTTCCGCCACGTGGACCCGCAGCCCCTGGGCGCGCAGTCGGCGGCGGACTTCGGTGAGCAGGCGGCGGTTGACGAAGCAGCCGCCGGCCAGGCACACGGTGCGCGGGGCTCCGTCCGCGACCGCGCGGGCGACCAGTTCGGAGGTCGCTTCGGCGACGGCGAGGTGGAAGGCGGCGGCGAGTTCCGGCACGCCTTCCCCGGCGTGCTGCCGCTGAAGGAGGTCGGTCAGGGTCGGCGCGGGGTCGTACACCCACAGCCCGCCCACCCTGACCAGCCGGTGGGCCAGCGGCACCGCCCGCCTCCACCGCGTAAACGATCAGCCGGGTCGGCAACCGGCCCGGGATCCGGGCCGGTTGGACCGTCTCGCCGAGCCCCAGCCCCTGCGAACTGGTGCTGGACGGACCTGCGGCAGGGGCCGAAAGGCCCTGTCCTGGGCCGGTTGTCCCCTCCCCCGCGCGGCTTCCGCGTGGAAGCGTCCGCAGCAGTGCCCCTGCAGCCCCTCTGCCGAGGGGCGTACCGGAAGGTGGTGTCACGGTGCACGAGCAGCTGATCGTGGGAGTTGACGGATCGGAGCCGAGTCTGGCCGCCCTGGACTGGGCAGCCGACGAGGCGGCAGCACGTGGAGCGCCGCTGCGCGTCGTCCACGGGTGGCGGTGGGAGCAGTACGCCTCACTGGAGCCGGCCATCGGCTACAGCCGCCCCTCCCTCCAGGTCTATGCCGACAACGTCGCCGCCACGGCGGTGGAACGCGCGGTGCGCCGACAGCCCGCGGTGGAGGTCAGGAGCACGGTGGTCGCCGAGGACCCGGCCTTCGCGCTCGCGCGACTCGGCGAGGAGGCCGCCGCCGTCGTGGTCGGCAGCCGGGGGCACGGTGAGCTGGCGGAGCTGCTGCTCGGGTCGGTGAGTCTGGCAGTGGCCGCGCACTCCAGGTCGCCCGTGATCGTCGTACGTGGCGCGAAGGGGAAGGAGGCGGGTGCCGTACGTACGGTCGCCGTCGGTGTGGACGCGCCCGAGGAAGCCGCGCCCGTGCTGGAGTTCGGCTTCCGCGAAGCCCTGCTGCGTGGAGCGTCGGTGACCGTCGTGCACGCGTGGCGCTGTCCTGCCCATGAGGTCCCCGACCATCCCAGGGCCGTGCCCGACGACCACCGACTGCGGGCGGAGCGCCACGTCACGGAAGCACTGAGGGCCGCGGTGAACGCCCGTCCCGAGTTCGCCGACGTCGCCGTCCGGCGCGAGATCGTCGAGGGCCCCGCACGGTCCGCACTGCTGAACGCCTCCCTCACCGCAGACCTGCTGGTGGTCGGGGCACGCCGCCGCAAGGGTCACCTGGGGATGCAGCTCGGGCTCGTCGACCACGGCGTACTGCATCACGCCGCCTGCCCGGTGGCCGTCGTCCCGCACGACTGAACCCGGCCCTGCCGGTAACCCGTACCACCCGACTCGCAGACGGAGAAGGCAACGTGGCACACGACCGCATGGCCGACCTGGACGCCCACTGGCGCGCCGCCAACTACCTCGCCGCCGGCCAGATCTACCTCCTCGGCAACCCCCTCCTCACCGAACCGCTGCGCCCCGAGCACCTCAAGCCGCGGCTTCTCGGCCACTGGGGCACCTCCCCCGGCCTCAACCTGGTGCACACCCACCTCAACCGGATCGTCCAGGAACACGGCCTCGACGCGATCTGCGTCTGGGGCCCCGGCCACGGCGGTCCGGCCGTCCTCGCCAACTCCTGGCTGGAGGGCTCGTACAGCGAGACGTACCCGACCGTCGGCCGGGACGCCGACGGCATGGGGAAGCTGTTCAGGCAGTTCTCCTTCCCCGGCGGCGTGCCCAGCCACGTCGCCCCGGAGACCCCCGGCTCGATCCACGAGGGCGGCGAACTCGGCTACTCCCTCGCGCACGCCTACGGCGCGGCGTTCGACAACCCGGACCTGCTGGTCGCCTGTGTGATCGGCGACGGCGAGGCGGAGACAGGTCCGCTCGCCGCGTCCTGGCACTCCACCAAGTTCCTGGACCCCGTCCACGACGGTGCCGTCCTGCCGATCCTGCACCTCAACGGCTACAAGATCGCCAACCCGACCGTCCTCTCCCGCATCCCCGAGGCCGAACTCGACGCCCTGCTGCGCGGATACGGACACGAACCGATTCACGTCACGGGGGACGACCCGCGCATCGTCCACCCCGCGATGGCCGCCGCCATGGACCGGGCACTGGAACAGATCACCGCCTTCCAGCGCGAGGCCCGCACCGACGGCGCCCGCACCCGGCCCCGCTGGCCGATGATCGTGCTCCGTACCCCCAAGGGCTGGACCGGTCCCGCCACCGTGGACGGCGAACCGGTCGAAAACACCTGGCGCGCGCACCAGGTCCCGCTCTCCGCCGTCCGCGAAAACCCGGACCACCTGCGGCAGTTGGAGGAGTGGCTGCGCTCCTACCGCCCCGAGGAACTCTTCGACGCCGAAGGGCGCCCCACCGCCCAGGTCCTGTCCTGCGTCCCGTCCGGCGCCCGCAGGCTCGGTGCGAACCCGCACGCCAACGGCGGCCTCCTCACCCGCGACCTCCCCGTCCCGCCTCTGGAGCACTTCGCCGTCCCCGTCGACAAACCGGGCACCACCCTCCACGAACCCACCCGGATCCTGGGCGGCCTGCTCGCCCAGGTCATGCAGGACACCGCGCAGAGCCGGGACTTCCGCGTGGTGGGCCCCGACGAGACCGCCTCCAACAGGCTCGGCGCGCTCTTCGAGGTCACTGGCAAGGCGTGGCAGGCGGAGGTCCTGCCCACCGACGAACACCTCGCCACCGACGGCCGGGTGCTGGAGATCCTCTCCGAACACCTCTGCCAGGGCTGGCTGGAGGGCTACCACCTCACCGGCCGGCACGGCCTCTTCTCCTGCTACGAGGCCTTCGTCCACATCGTCGACTCCATGGTCAACCAGCACATCAAGTGGCTGAAGACCTCCCGCACCCTGCCCTGGCGCGCCCCCGTCCCCTCCCTCAACTACCTCCTCACCTCCCACGTCTGGCGCCAGGACCACAACGGCTTCTCCCACCAGGACCCCGGCTTCGTCGACCACGTCCTCAACAAGAGCCCCGAGGTCGTCCGCGTCTACTTCCCGCCGGACGCCAACACCCTGCTCTCGGTCGCCGACCACGTCCTGCGCAGCCGCGACCACGTCAACGTCGTCGTCGCCGGGAAACAGCCCTCCTTCGACTGGCTGTCCCTGGACGACGCCCGCACCCACTGCGCGCGCGGCGCGGGCATCTGGGAGTGGGCCGGTACGGAGGACAGTACGAAGGATCCGGACGTGGTGCTGGCCTGCGCGGGCGACGTACCCACCCAAGAGGTCCTGGCCGCCGCCCAGTTGCTCCGCCACCACCTCCCCTCCCTGGCCGTCCGCATCGTGAACGTCGTCGACATGACGAGGCTGCTGCCGCGCGAGGAGCACCCGCACGGCATGCCCGACTCCGAGTACGACGCCCTGTTCACCCCCGACCGGCCGGTGATCTTCGCGTACCACGGCTACCCCTGGCTCATCCACCGCCTCGCCTACCGCCGCACCGGCCACCCGCACCTGCACGTACGCGGCTACAAGGAAGCGGGCACCACCACGACCCCCTTCGACATGGTCGTCCGCAACGACCTCGACCGCTACCGCCTGGTCATGGACGTCATCGACCGAGTGCCAGGCCTCGGCGTCCGGGCCGCCGCCGTCCGCCAGACCATGGCGGACGCCCGCACCCGCCACCACGCCTGGATCCGCATCCACGGCGTGGACCTCCCCGAGGTCGCCGACTGGACCTGGACCGGCTGACCCCGCACCACCCGCGCTCCACCCCACGGAGGTGTGCACCGTGCTCACCGAACGAACGGTCACCGTCGGCCTCGACGGCTCGCCCGAAAGCCTGGACGCCGCGGACTGGGCCGCCCGCGAAGCACTGCTGCGCGGCCTGACCCTGCGCCTGGTGCACGCCTTCACCGCACCACCGCGGCCCCGGCAACCGTCGGCCGACGATGCCGCCGCCCAGGAGCAGAACACCCTCGACCGTGCGACTCTCCACCTCTCCTACGCCCACCCTTCACTCGGCATCATCGAACAACCGGTCGGCGGCCCGCCCGTACCGGCCCTGTTGGCCATGGCCGAGAGCTCGGCCCTGCTCGTTCTCGGTTCCCGGGGGAACAGCGCCCTCACCGGCCTCATGGTCGGTTCGGTTGCCCGGGCGGTCGCCGCACGCGCCGCCTGCCCGGTCGCTCTCGTACGGGCCGGGGAACAGCCGCAGGACGAGCGCCAGGGCGCACACGACGCCCCGTACCGTCCCGTCCTCCTGGGCCTGGATCTGGAACGCCCCTGCGACGAGCTGCTGGAGTACGCCTTCGACGCGGCGGCGACCCGCCGGACGTCCCTCCACGTGGTGCACTCCTGGGCACTTCCCCTGGTCCCCTCCGCGACCACGACGGACCCGGGGCAGGAGGAGATGCGCAGGCTCTCGGCGGTGCTCGGTTCCTGGGAGCACAAGTTCCCCGGCACCCAGGTCGTGCCGCGGGTGGTCCACGGCCGGGCCGGACACCACCTGCTGGAGGCGTCGGCCGGGGCAAGTCTGCTCGTGGTCGGGCGTCCCGCCGAGGCCGGACCTCATCTCGGGCCCACCACCCACTCCGTGATCCACCACGTCCTGAGCCCGGTGGTCGTGGTGCCGCACTCGTGAAGGACCCCTCGCCGGAACGGGGCGCGGGGATTCGGCTCAGGACAGGAGACACGCATGTCGGCCACCAGGAGCACGAAGCACGGCACGGGCGGAAGGAAGGACGCGTCCGTGGTGCCGCGGACCGTGTACGAGGCCGAGCTGTACCGGCTCCAGACGGAGCTCGTCGTCCTTCAGGAATGGGTGCGGGCGGAGAACGCCCGGCTGGTCGTGGTGTTCGAAGGGCGTGACGCCGCAGGAAAGGGGAGCACCATCAAACGGGTCGCCGAGCACCTCAACCCGCGTGCCGCCCGCATCGTCGCCCTGCCGACGCCCACTGCACGCGAGCGGACCCAGTGGTACTTCCAGCGGTACGTCCAGCACCTGCCGGCCGGCGGAGAGATCGTCCTGTTCGACCGCAGTTGGTACAACCGGGCCGGTGTGGAGCACGTCATGGGCTTCTGTACGCCGCAGGAGCACCAGCTGTTCCTGCGGCAGTGCCCGGCCTTCGAGCGGATGCTGGTCGAGGACGGCCTCCTGCTGCGGAAGTACTGGTTCTCGGTGAGCGACGCCGTGCAGGAGGAACGCTTCCGCCGACGACTGGAAGACCCCACCCGGCGCTGGAAGCTCTCCTCGATCGACATGGAGTCGATCAGCAGGTGGGAGGCGTATTCGCGGGCGAAGGACGACATGTTCGTCCACACCGACATCGCCGAAGCGCCCTGGTACGTCGTCGAGAGCGACGACAAGCGCGCGGCCCGCCTCAACATGATCGCCCATCTGCTGTCCACGGTCCCCTACCGCGCGGTGCCCGGAAGATCGCTGCGGCTTCCGCGACGTCCGCCGGGCACGGGATACCAGCGCCCTCCGAGGGACCTTCAGCATCAAGTCCCCGATCATGCGCGCTCGCTGGGCAGTTGAAAGCCCGCGGGCCCGCCCGGGGCCCGCAGGCTCTCCTTCAGCCGCGGTAGTGGTCGAAGTCGTCGAAGCGGCGCCGACGGTCGTCGCGACCGCCGATGCAGTGGCGCTCGTCGACGATCTTCTCCCGCTCACCGGGCATCTGCCGCCCCTGGGCGGCGAGGAAGCTGATGAGTCCCAGGACGCCGCCCGCCAGGAGGGCGAAGCCCACGACGAACGAGGAATAACCGAAGATCACCACAGCACCCAGCACCTTCGAGCACGGGGCCGTGGCGTCACCCGCAGCGTGCCGCCGCAACCGGTAGCCGTCTGCGGGCCGACGGGTCGCACCCTTTGGGCACCCGGTCCCCTTCGCCTCGCCGTACCAGGGCCACCCCGCCCCTGCACAGGGGCCCCGCGGCATCTCGTCCCGGGGAGGCCGGCGGACGAGGCTGGAAGGGCAAGGCCACCCACCGCGCGGCAGGGCTACCGAACGAGGTGAACGTCATGGACGTCCTGGTGGGCTACGCGACCGCTCACGGTTCCACCCGGGAGATCGCCGAACGTCTCGGAGCGCGACTCAAGGAGCACGGCTTCGAGGCCGAGGTGCAGTCGATGGACCGCATCGAACTGCCGGACCGCTACGTCGCGTTCGTGCTCGGCAGTGCCGTCCACCGCCAGGCGTGGCTACCACCGGCGAAGGACTTCGTCCGCCGCCACGGCGACGTGCTCGGCAGCCGTCCCGTACGGCTCTTCAGCGTCGGCATGCCAGGAGCACTGCGCGGGCCCTGGAAACGGCTCGCGGCCAAGGAGGGGCCGCTGATCGTGGGCGGCCTGCCGGATCTGCCGTCGTACCGGGACCACCGTCTCCTGTCGGGCGTCGTCGCGCGCGACCAGTTCCCGCTCAGCGGGCGACTCATGTTCCGCCTCATGGGCTGCCGGTACGGCGACTACCGCGACTGGGAGGCGATCGAGGAATGGGCCGACGGCATCGCCCGAGCCCTGGCCTCCCGTTGACCGGCGCCGCACAGCGCTTCCCGAATGGGGGCCGATCGGCCCTCGCCCTGGGCCGGTCCGGACCCTGCCGGAGGTGCGGCGCAGCGGCGAGCCTGGCCAGGACAGCTCCTCCCGATCCCCTGAACGACGAGCCGAAAGGTGGGTAACAGCATGGAACTGCCTCTGATCGTGGGTGTCGACGGTTCGGAATCGAGCCTTCAGGCGGTCGACTGGGCCGCAGACGAAGCCGCCCGGAGCGGACTGCCGCTCCGGCTCGTGCACGCCTCGCTGTGGGAGAACTACGACAGCGCCGCCTTCAGCTACGACTTCGCGGGCGCGACCAGGATGGACGTCGCGGAACGCACCGTGATCGCTGCCGCCGACCGCGCCGCAAAGCGGCAGGCCGACCTCACCGTGTCCACCGCGGTCGTGTCCGACGACGCCCGGACGGCCCTGCTCCGGGAAGCCCACGATGCTTCGGCCCTGATCACCGGAACACGCGGCCTCGGCCCGCTCACCGAACTCCTGCTCGGCTCCGTGAGCCTGGCGGTGGCCGCCCGCGCGCAATGCCCCGTCATCGTGGTCCGAGGCGGCAAGGCCAACCGCGACGGCATCTACGGAAAGGTCCTCCTGGGCGTCCAGCAACCGGCCCCCGACCACGCCTCCGTACGGTTCGCCCTCCGCCAGGCGAAGGCACGGTCCTGCGCGCTCGAAGCGGTGGCCGCCTGGCGCAGCCCCGCCCAGGACCCGCGCCTCCTCCCGTCTGCATCAGCCCGGTTCACGCGCAGCTACGAACAGCAGGTGGCGGCCCGCCTCGACGACGCCCTGCGCGCGGCCGACGACCACCCCGGCATCCGCGTGATCCGCACGACCGCCGAGGGCCCCGCCCACAAGGTGCTGCGCGACCTCACCGCCACCGCCGACCTCCTGGTCCTCGGCGCCCACCACAGGCGCACGCCCGTGGGCCTGCACCTGGGCCCGACGGCCCACGCCCTGCTGCACCACTCCCGCTGCCCGGTGGCCATCGCGGCGAACCAGGACTGAACCAGTGCACCGGACCGCCCACCATTCCCGAGGAGCACCCCATGACCGTACGAGTGGGCATCAACGGCTTCGGCCGCGTCGGCCGCAACTACCTGCGCGCCCTCCTGGAACGCGGCGACGCCGCCGATCTCGAAGTGGTGGCGGTCAACGACATCACCGCACCCTCCACCCTGGCCCACCTCCTCAGCTACGACTCCACCTACGGCCGCCTCGGCCTGCCCGTCCAGCACGACGCGACCTCCCTCACCGTCGACGGCAGGCGCATCGCCGTCACCACCCAGCGCGATCCGGCCGCGATCGACTGGGCCGCCCACCGGGTCGACATCGTCATCGAGTCCTCGGGCCGGTTCCGCGACCGCGCGAACGCCTCGCTCCACCTCAAGTCGGGGGCCCGCAAGGTGCTCCTCTCCGCCCCCGGCAAAGCCTCCGACCTCACCGTCGTCATGGGCGTCAACCACGACGCGTACGACCCGCTGGAACACCACGTCGTCTCGGCGGCCTCCTGCACCACCAACTGCGTCGTCCCCATGGCCACCGTGCTGCACGAACGCTTCGGCATCGCCCGCGGCCTGATGACCACCATCCACGGCTACACCAACGACCAGGCCCTCCTCGACGGCCCGCACAAAGACCTCCGCCGGGCCCGCTCCGCCGCCCTCAGCATCATCCCGACCACCACCGGCGCCGCCCGAGCCGTCGGCCTCGTCGTCCCCGAACTCGCCGGCCTCCTCGACGGCCTGGCCGTCCGCGTCCCCGTCGAGGACGGCTCCCTGACCGACCTCACCGTCGTCCTCCATCGCGAGGCCGACGCCGAGGAGATCAACGCGGCCTTCGCCGAAGCCGCGGACGGGCCCCTCCACGGAATCCTCCGCATCGCCGACGCCCCGATCGTCTCCCGCGATGTGATCAAGGACCCCGCGTCGTGCCTCTTCGACCCGGGCCTCACCCAGGCACACGGCGACCTGGTCAAGATCTTCGGCTGGTACGACAACGAGTGGGGCTACAGCAACCGCCTCCTCGACCTCACCGCCCACGTGGCCGAGTACATGTGAGGTGGCGCGATCGGGTGCCGACTTCCCCCAACTGCGTGGGCCTCAAGCGGGTGCTCGAAGGCGCTCAAGGTGTCAGTGGCGTACCAGGGCGATCTGCACCCTGTTCTCGACCGCCAGCTTGGCGAACAGGCTGCTGGTGTGCCCCTTCACGGTGGCGACGCTGATGTGCAGGCGGCTTGCGATCTCCGGGTTGCCCAGGCCGTCCGCGATGGCGCGGGCGGTGTCGAGTTCGCGTTCGGTCAGTGCGGCCAAGCGCTTCCGCGCCGCTTCGCGGGACGCCGTGCGGGTGTCGGATCCGCCGGACGGCCCGGTCGGCGCGGCACGGGAGCGAGCGAGGAGGGCCCACTCCCACGCTTTGGGGGCGCTCGCTCCTCCGGCACCCGACGCTGAGCCCCGTCATCAGGTGCGGTGTGGATGAACATCGCCGTCGTGCTCGCCACTCTGGCGGCCGGCACCGAACACGCCCTGCGCCTCCGCCACAGTCGCCTTCTCGGCGGCGGCCCGGGCTGACCCGCCACCATCGCCTGCCGCAGCAGTCCGGCTGCAACAAGCGGCTCGGAGCCGCGCTCGGGCTGGTCAGACGCAGTATCCGTTTGCCCGCGAAGTCAGCCGGCTCCTGGCTGGAAGACTGCTGGATCGTGGAATCCACACCGGTTCCCCTGCGGCATGTCACGCCCCGCCGTCAAGCGCTCCGACCTGGCCGGACGGGCCGGACAGAGCTACCGCACCAGCCACTCCCCGTTCTCCCAGGAGCTGCGGCTGTGCCTGAGGTGCACCCCGTCGGGAATGCCGATCTTGTGGGCGATGGCAGACCCGAAGATCGGCGAGCGCAAAGGGCCGGCCGACATGCCGGAGGCCGAGGCGGGCGGCATCGCCGAGCACGAGGGCATCGTCCTGTTTGCCCAGCGCCTGAGCTGTTGCCGTTCCGACTGCAGCGGCTGCTGCAATCAGTCCTGCAACCCGGGAACGCACAGTGAGTCTCGCGACCGTCCCCTCGCCTGCCGGGCCCAGCCTTCTACCGGTCCGCCAGGCGTTCTCACACGACAGGCAGCAAGGCACACCATGACAGGCTCAACCGATCCCCTGACGGCTGCCAGGGCCGAGGCCCTGTTCAGCAGCGACCTGCCCACTGGTTCCACCTTGACCCGGCGGGAGGTCGGGTTCGCTGTTCGGCGGGCGATTCGCGCCCATGGTGGAACCCGCGGCTGTGCCGTTGTCCTGGCCGTTGCCTACGGCGACTATCCGGAGACTTCCGCGGCCCGCATGCGCTGGGCCTTGGACCAGATCCGTACGTGCTACCCCCGCTTCTGACGGCGCAAGCAGCGCGTCCGTCCACCGAAACCCCCCACCGCCTGCATTCCCCGCTCCCACCAACCCTGTGGAAAGGCACACCATGAGGTTCCTGTCGACTGAACGGGCCGTCCTCGATGCCCTCCTGCCAGGTCCGGACGCCAAGTTGGCCGCCTCCCCACTCGGTGATCCGGGACGGCTGGGCGGTCCCGGTATCAAACTCCGGGAGTGTGACGGTTCCGCGCGAGGACGATCCCGGCGAGCAACTCGCCGTGGTCCTCGTCCCCGCCGACGGGCCCGGCACCCGCGTCACCCCGTTCTGGAACAGCCTCGCCCTGGCCGGTGCGGAGAGCGGCAGGGATGAATGAACAGTCCTTCGGCGACGAGGATCTGTGCGTGTACTGCATGCTCGATGGCTTCGGGGGCCACATCGGCCGGCTGGGCGTGATCGTGGCGGCCGGGGCGTTCGCGTGGGTGGCTCTGCGCGCACGCACGGTACGCGCTGGATCGGCGTGCCGAGCCTGACCCTGAGCCTGGTGCTGGTACCGAGCGTGGTGCTGGTGATGACGGTCTTCGTGAGGGCGACCGGACTTTCCGGCTTCCAGGGCGTGGCCGGGCCGGTGTGGCTGCTGATCGCGTTCGCCGGACTCGCCGCCGGGCGCAGCACGATCGTCCGCTGAGCGCCCCGCTCCGGAAGGGTCGTGCAGCGTTTCGGAGGCAAGGTCCTTCCGCATCTGATGATCCAGGACTCGCCGGATCGCACGCCCCTCACCGACCGAGGCCCTGTCCCGACGAGCGGGATCGTAAGGACCCACCCACCAGCCAACCGGTGAAGCACCGGCCGGCCACCGCAGGAAGGACACCACCATGCCCACAGCACGCCACCCCCTCGATGCACACGTGCGCGCTCATCGGCGGCGTACCGGGCTGACGCAGAGCCGGCTGGCCGCGGCCGCGGGGATCAGTGTGCGGGCTCTGCGGGACATCGAACGTGGACACGTACGCCGGCCGCAGCGACGCACGCTGTGCCGGCTGGCGGCGGTCCTCGGGCTCGACGTCGAGGAGATCCGGTGCCCGCTCGCCCCCCAGCGAGCACCGGCCCCGAACGACAGGACCGGCCTGCGCATCGGCGTCTTCGGCAGCCTGAGCATCGAACTGGACGGTGTCGAGCGGGAGATGCGGGCCTGCAAGCTGCGGCGACTGCTGGCGCTGCTGGCGCTGTGCCACCCGCACCCGGCCGGGCTCGACGAGATCGCCTGCACCCTGTGGCAGGAGGAACGGCCGCGTTCCTATCGGAACCTGATCCACACCTATGTGAGCCAGGCGCGCACCTTCTTCAGGTCCGCGAGTTCCGGCTCGGGCTCCGGCAGCCCCTCGTACCTGGTCCGGACGCCGACCGGCTACGCCCTGTCGGTGGGGCGCGACCAAGTTGACCTGACCCGCTTTCGAGACCTGGCGGAGCAGGCACGGCAGGCCCACGCGCGCGGCGAAGAGCGGGCCGCGTTCGAGTGCGCGGCGCTGGCGCAGCAGGGCTGGCGCGGCCCGGTCCTGTCGGCGGAGCCGCTGCTGGCCGGGCACCCGGCGGCCATCGCCGCGAACCGGCGCCGCATCGAGAACCTTCTCCTGTACGCAGACCTCGCGCTGAAGTTCGAACAGCCCGGGCTGGTGGTGTCCGCGCTGCGGGCCGCCGCCGAGGACGAGCCCCTGCACGAGGGGGTGCAGGCCAGGCTCGTACTGGCCCTGGCGAGCTGTGGCGAGCAGGCCGAGGCGCTGCGGGTCTTCTCCACCGTCACCCGACGCCTGGACACCGACCTGGGCCTGCGGCCCGGACCCGAGATGCGTCATGCCCAGTTGCAGGTGCTGCAACAGCGCCTCGCCCGGCCGAAAAACGCACTGACCACCGCGGACTCGCTGCCGAAGTCCCCGCACCCGGCCCGCTCTGCGCAGCAGCAGACCACGCCTTCCCAACTCCCGGCCAGACCAAGGCATTTCGTCGGACGCACCGCCCTCGTCCGGGAGCTGGACCAGGTCCTCCTCGCGCCCGGGGCGCGGGCTGGGCAGGTGCCGGCGGCCCTGCTGACCGGGCCGCCAGGCGGCGGCAAGACGGCGCTCGCCCTGCGGTGGGCGCACCGGGCCGTCGAGCACTTCCCGGACGGGCAGCTCTATTTCGAGCTGCGCGGTCACGCCCGCACCCGTCCGCTGACCGCCCAGGACGCGCTGACCTGGTCCCTGCGTGCGCTCGACGTCCCCGACCGGAGCATCCCTCAGACGCTCGACGAGGCCGAGAGCCTCTATCGCACGAAGCTGTCCGGGCGGCGGGTCCTGGTGGTCCTCGACAACGCGCGCGACGAGGACCAGGTACGCCCGCTGATTCCCAGCGGTGCGGGCTGCGCCGTGCTCATCACCAGCCGCAACACTCTGCCCGGCCTGGTGGCCAGGGACGGCGTGCGGCGCATCACCGTCGACATGCTCGACGACGAGGAGGCACTGCTGCTGCTCACCAAGCTCCTCGGTCCGCAGCGGATCGGGGCGGAGCCGCTGGCCGCCAGGGCCCTGTGCCGCTACTGCCACGGGCTGCCGCTGGTGATCCGCACCTACGCCGCCCAACTGGCCCAGCACCCGCGCCTGGGCATCACCCAGTACTACGAGGAGCTACGGGAGACCGGGATCTTCCAGCAGCAGCCCACCGAGCCGGACGACCAGCTTCTCGCCTCGGTGCGGGCCGCGTTCGAGCTGTCCTACCTCGCACTACCCGCGCCGGCGCGGCGGGTGTTCCCGCTGCTGGGCGCACTCGGGCGGGGCACCCTCACCGACGACACCGTCGCGCGGGCCGCCGGACTGAGCCCCCCACAGGCGCGGCTCGCCCTGCACCGGCTGGCCGAGGCAAGTCTGCTGCGCGAGCACACGCACGGCCGGTTCAGCCTGTCCGCGCCACTGCTCTGGTACGCCCGGTCCTTGCGTGACCCGGGGCAGCAGCAGCTCCCCACCGCCTGAGCGGCTCCGGACGCCGCAGTCAGCCACCGAGCGCCAGACGCAGCGCGAACGTCGCGAACACCACGGCGGTGAGCCCGCTGATGACCCGCCGCGCCGCAGGCGAGTCCAGATGCCCGGACAGCCGGTGGACAAGCTTCATCCACACCAGCAGCCATGCCAGCCCCAGAGCGAGATAGCAGCACGCCAACAGCGCAAGGCCGGCAGTTGGCTCCATGCCCGACGGCACGAACTGTGGCAGGAACGCCATCAGGAAGATGCCGACCTTGGGGTTCGACCCCGTGCACAGCAGTCCCAGCCCGAACATCCGCCACCAGCCCCGCCTCCCCGCCCCCACGCCCCCCGCCCTCCGACCGGCGGGGCACCGCCCGGAGAGGAGGCCGGCGCGGCCCCCCCCGGCCCCAGAGCCGCACGCAACGCCAGACCCGCCCACACCAGCAGCACAGCGGCCCCCGCCAGGCGGAACGCGGCGAACAGGTCCGGGCGGGTGGCGAGCAGCGCGGCAAGCCCCAGCGCCCCCAGTGTCACCTGGACGGCCCCCGCCGTGATCATGCCGAACGCGGCCGGAGCGGCCGTACGGGGCGAGCCGTCCAGGACGAGCCGGGTCATCAGGGCCAGGTCGGGCCCCGGCGCGACGATCACCACCAGGGAACTGGCCAGGAACGCCAGGGCGTTGATCACTCTTCTCCGATGACGAGCTGCTGCTCCAGGGCGCGGATGGTGCGGTAGTCCCGCTCGATCTGTCCGGCGTCGGAGTGGGCGAGGATGGCGAAGCCGAAGTGGAGGCTGTCGACCAGGTCCCTGGTGACCGGGACGTAATCGCCGTCGGACAGGGCCTGCACCGAGAAGTGGTGGCTCGCCAGCCGGGGGATCGCGTCCAGGACGCCTGTGCCGCGCACGGTCCCCGAGCGCGGGGCGATGTGGAAGACGCATGTCTGATGGGTCAACAGCTCGTAACTCTGCGGGAGTTGACCACCGGTGAGCCAGCGCACCGTCCGGTCGATCTGGCTGTCGCCGGTGGCGTTGCGGTTGAACTGCGGCTGCCCGCCGCCATGGGGCCGGGCGCCCAGTTCGATGAGGACAGGACCGTCCGCGGTGTCCATCACCTCCACGTGCGCGGAGCCGAAGCGCATCCCGACCGCGTCGAGGACGCCGTGTACGTAGCCGGCCAGTGCCGTGACGGCGGGATCGCCCGGGGGCAGCCAGCGCATGCGGTCGTAAACCGCCATGTGAGGGCCGTTGTCGGTCTTTCCGTAGGCGCAGACGTCGACGAGGGAGTGCTTGCCGTCGTGGCTGAAGGTGTCCACGACGTACTCCGTGCCGGTGACGAACTTCTGCACCAGAAGCCGCTCGTCCCGCTCACCGAACTGGTTGACCCGGCCGAGCTGTGCCGTGAACACCTCGCGCCACCCCGACCCGCCGGGCACCTTGATGACGCCGTCGGTGCTGGCGCTCCTGGGCGGCTTGATCACGAGGTCGGACCCGGTCAGGCCGGCACGGTCCAGCCAGGCCGCCGCCTCCTCGACCTCGCCGGTGCAGATCTGCGGGATCACCGCAAGCCCGGCGGCCCGCACGGCCGCGGCCATCAGGCTCTTGTCCCGGCGCGCCCCGGCCAGTTCGGGCACGTTGCAGCGCGCGGGCACCACCCGGGGGGCGATCTGCTCGGCCAGTTCCACGCCGGACTCGCAGCCCGCGATGACGCAGCGCGGGGCCAGCTCGCGCACCCTGCGTACGGTCTTGTCCAGGTCGCCCTCGTGGACGATGACGTCGGGGAAGTCCGCCGGGCGATAGGAGGAGGCGTACGCCTGGAGCGGGCTCGGGCCGGTGACGAGTGCCGCCACGGGGACGCCCTCGGCACGCAGGGCCGGTGCGAACAGGGCGCCCGACGAGTAGGGGTCGACGATGACGCAGGGGCCCCGGCCCGGCTCAGCGCCCGTCATGGGGCACCTCCCCGCGGGCCAGCGCGGCGACGGCGGCGCAGTAGCGGGCGAAGAGGTCCGCCGCGGGCTCGCTGACACGCCGGGCGCGCACCGGGGCGTGCACCATGCCGTCCTCTCGTACGTACGTCACCGCCGTGCCGCTCTCCCGCAGCAGGGCGGTGTACTTCTCGGCGTCCACGCACAGCGAATCCCGCTCGCAGCCGACGACGTGGGCCGGTGGCAGCTTCTCGAACGAGGCACCGAGCAACGGCGAGACCCGAGGGTCGGCCGCCTGCCCGGGCTCGGGGCAGTAGCAGGCGGTGTAGAACTCCATCTCACCGCCCGACAGCAAGGGCGCGTCCTCGCCGCCGTGGCGCCAGCGGGTGAAGTCCAGAACGGGGCTGATCACGGCCTGGGCGCGCAGCCGGGGTCCGCCGCGGTCGCGCGCCATCATCGACAGGACCACCGCCATGTTGGCGCCGGAGCTCTCGCCGCAGAGCACCGCGCCCTCCGGGTCGAGGGTGCCGAGGCCGAGCGCGGGCAGGTCGGCGAGGGTGCCGCACAGGCCCGCGTAGCAGTCCTCCAGAGGGCCGGGGAACGGGTTCTCCGGCGCCATGCCGAAGTCGAGGGCGACGCTCACCAGGCCGGTACGGCTCGCGAGTTCGGCGACCAGGCTGTGGTGGCTGCGCAGCGAGCCGATGACGAAGCCGCCGCCGCGGAGGTAGAAGAGCACTGCGTGGCCGGTGCGCCGGGCCGGTTCGTAGATGCGGATGCGGGCGGTGCGTCCCTCGTGCGAGACGGTTGCGTCCCGGTGCGTCACGCCGTCGGGGACGGGGATGGGCAGCACTTCGGTCAGTCCGTCGTACAGGGCGCGCTGCCGTGCGACGGGGTAGGTGTAGAAGTCGGGCGGTAGCGCGCCGTTGACCGTTTCCACGAACTTCTCGATGCCATCTGCGTATGCCATGCGTCACTCACTCGCTTCCGAGGACGGGTGCCGGGCCGGGTGGCCCGGACCAGAGGGAGAGGGAGAGGGAGAGGGGCGGAAGTCAGCGGGTGTCCTTGGCGGCCGGAGTGCCGCCGCCCACCGGCTCGGCGGAATCGGCCGGCCCGACGGCCGGGCCCGCGTCGGCGGGCTTGCCGGCACGCGGGTCGCGCATGCCGACCCAGGCGGCGGCGACGGCCCCGGCGGTGAGCACCCCGGACAGCCACCAGACCGACGCCGAGGACGCCTGCCATGCGGCGACGCCGAGCACCGGGCCGATCGCGTAGCCGATCTGCATCGGGAACGCGGCGGCGGCGATGTAGCGGCCCCGCAACTGCCCGGGGGCGACCCGGCCCGGCCAGGCGGAGGCCGTCGGGGTGCCGATCATCTCGCCCGACGTCCACACAATCGTGGCCACCACGTACACGGCCATGCCGGGCCCGGCCACGTACAGGTTCATGCCGACGCCGACAAGGCCGACGCCCAGGGTTACGGCGATCCGTCCCGGCAGTTGCTGCACGTACTTCGTGAACAGCAGCTCCAGACAGATGACCATGACGGCGTTCAGCGACAGGAGCGCGGAGTAGAACCCCACGCCGTGTCCGTCGGCCTTGATCTGGAGCGGCAGTGCCGAGGTGTGCTGGATGTAGACGACGGCGTTGAGGAACAGCGCGAGCAGGAACAGCACGTAGCGGGTGTCCCGCAGCACGGCCGTGTACGAGTGGGACTGCCCCGGTGTGTGGTCTTCGGCCGACGGCTGCGCGGAGCCGCCGCCGGAGCGCGCGAGGGTCAGGGCGAAGACGGCGAACACCAGTTGCGCCGCGGCCTCAAGGTAGAAGATGACGTGGTACGAGTGGCTGATCAGGAGGGCGCCGAGCAGTGGACCGACCGTGGTGCCGAGGTTGAACGCCATGCGGTAGACCGCGAACACCATGACGTGGTGGTCCTCGGGAGTGCGTTCCACCAGGAGGGCCGCGGATGCCGGGCGGTACATCTGTGCGAGGAGCCCGATGAGCGCGGACACCACGATGATCGGGGGCAGGACGTCGAAGTGGGGCAGGATCAGCGTGCCGAGCCCGGCGAGCGCCATGGAGCCGGCGATGGTCCAGGCGTGTCCGATGCGGTCGGAGGCCGAGCCGCCCATCAGGACGCCGACCACGGAGCCCGCGCCGTAGGCACCGAGCGCCAGGCCCGCCTCGGTCGCGGAGAAGCCCTTGGCGGTGAGGTAGAGGATCAGGAAGATCTGGAGGAAGTTGCCGAGCCGGTTGACCAGCATGCCGACGAGTACGAGCCGGACGGGGCCCGGGATGCCACGCAGGGCCTGCATGACGGAGGGGTGCGGTCCGCCGCCGGGGGCGGCGGACTTCTGCTCGGTCATCGGGCGGGCTCCTCGGCCGGTCGGTGCGTGAGCTCGACGATGTGCGTCGCCTGCTCAAGCGCGGTCCGCGCCTGCTCGACGGTGTCGGCGAGCGCGATGACGCGGGCGTAGCGGGAGATGTAGCCGCGTGGCGGCAGCCGCAGCACGGCGCCCGGGTCGGCCATGGCGTCGGCGCTGTGGATCTCGGGGGTGAACCGGTCCTCGTGCACGGCCACCGTCTCGATCTCGACGTCCCGCTCGGGGTACAGAAAGGCGATCGCCGCGGCCCGGCGGCGGGTCTGCTCGGTCCGGGGCCGGCATCCCGCCGCGACATCGGCCGCGGCCAGGGCCACGTCGACGCCGGTGGCAAGCTCGCCGAGGTAGGGGATCATGTCGCCGCCGAGGCGGGCATTGACCTCCATGAGCCGGGGGCCGTCCGCGGTGAGGCGGAACTCGGTGTGACTGACGCCGGTGTGGAAACCGAGCGCGGCGTGGCTGGCGCGCAGTGCATCCAGCAGGCCGGGGTCGGTCAGCAGCGGGTCGGCCGCGTCGACGTCGTGGCCGGTCTCCTCGAAGAACGGCGCGAGCCCCACGTGCTTGCGGGCCACCGCGAGCGGTGTGCCCTCACCTTCGAAGAACACGGCGTCGACGCTGATTTCAGGGCCCTCGACGTACTCCTCGACGAGTACGGAGGTCTCGAAGACGGGCACGCCCGGGTAGGACGCGCCGGACGCCGCCAGGTAGGCACCCGCCACGTCCTCGGAGCCGTCGGCCCGGCGTACGCCCATGCTCCCGGCCAGGCCGCGGGGCTTGAGCACGACCGGGAAGCCCAGCTTCCGCGCCGCCTCGTGCGCCTCGTCGAGGGAGCACACGCCGATCGAGGCGGGCTGGGCGACCGAGGCCCGCTCCAGCGCGATGCGGGTGGCCATCTTGTCGCGGCACGCGATGACCGTATCGGGCGGGTTGCCCGGCAGGCCGAGCGCCCGCGCGACGTGGGCGGCCGGGGTGACCAGGCCCTCGTCGTAGCAGAACACTCCGGCCACCTCGCGCTCGGCGGCCACCTGACGCGCGGCCTCGACGAGGAGTCCGGGGTCGGTGTTGTCCACCTGTGTGCCGCCGACGACGTAGGGCTCCTCCCAGGTCACCGGGGCCGGTTGCAGCAGCCAGAGCGCATAGCGGCCGCTGACCGCCTTGAGGATGAACTCCCGGCTGCGCCGGGCGCTGCTGCCTATCAGCAGCAGCAACGGCTTCCCACCGTCCGTGCCCATGATCCGCTCTCCTCGCGTGTGGTCGTCCGTGGTCCGGTGCGCAGCCCAAGGAGCGGGCCGCGCACAGGACATCTGTGGAACACCGGCCGGTCTCAGGGCGTCGCACGCGCCACCGGCCGGGAAAGCCCGGGTGACAGCGGCCGGTGCTCCAGGACCGCACCGGGACAGGCCGCCCGCGGCGCGGGCCGGCCACCGGCCCGCGGCCGGTCGGGCAGGACCGCGGTGACCCTGTTGCCGGTGCGCACCGCCGGGATCTGCGCGCGCAGCCGGGTCAACGAGGTCTTGCGCTCGTGCCAGGGACACACGAGCCGGATGCCGTCCTCGGCCAGGTCGGCCAGGTGGAGCGGGCCGCCGCGGTGCGAGCAGTCGGCCCGCATCACGAACCCTTGGCCCCGGGCCGTGGCGTAGACGTAGGGTGTTCCGGCCACGACCGCACAGTTGTCCCGCCCCTCGGCGGCGAACGTCACGACAGGCACTTCCGGTAATCCCCTACGGAGTGGATCTCGTAGACGCACTCGTCGGACAGGATGTCCGCGCCGTGCAGTCGGTTTCGTTTGATGACCACGCCCTCGCCGGCCTCCAGGGTCAGCGAGGAACCCAGACCGCTTTCGAAGCGCATGGTGCCGGAGACGATGTGGCAGAGCTCGTCGCCCTCGTGGCAGTGCGTGTTGGAGAGCTCGTTGAAGGGTTCGACGAGATGGGCCACGGGCGCTTGTACGCGGCCCTCGCTGATGGCCGCGTGGACGGGGCCGTGCAGCTTCTTCAGCTCCGGCTGGGCGTCCATCCAGGCGATCTGCTCCCCGAAGTCGAAGTCGGCGACGTCCAGGAGCACCCGGTACTCCTCGATGCCGCGCACGATCTCCGGAATGATCCCCTCGCCGTGGGCCTCGACCAGCGGCTTGATGATCTTCTCCCGGGCCATCCGGCCGTGGTGCTGGTCGATGTGGACGTGCTCGGTGAAGTAGGTCGTGTCGACCGATTCCCCGAAGACGTCCTTCAACAGCCGGTCGGCGCGGCGGCAGAAGTCGACCAGGGAGGTCTCGGTGTAATAGAGCGCGCCCACGTAGCGGAAGAACAGCTCGTGGTTCTTGCCCAGGTAGTGGAAGTAATTGTTCATCAGCAGGCTGCTGTTGAGGTAGTACTGCCAGTACCGGTGGAGCTCGGACGCCAGCCCGACCGACTCCAGGGTCTTCTCGAACAGGGTGCTGTGCTTGGTCTCGTGGACGCCGTAGCCGTACTCGTCTATGAGGACCTTGAACCACTCGGACTGGGCGGGTCCGTAGTAGCCGAGTACGTTCCGCATCATCGGCGACGCCTCGGAGAGGAAGTCCGGGATGAACTGGACCAGCCACATGCGGGCCGCCCGCTCCTGGTCGGCGGAGCCGCGGACGGCCTGCTCGGCGGGCGACGCCTGTGCCGGGGCGCCGGCGTCCAGGGAGTCGAGGTAGGCGTCGAGACTCTCGGCGGTCCAGGTGCCCGAGGTCTCCACCTCGTCGTCGAGGAAACCGAAGGCGTAGCGTTCCAGGGCCGGCCTGATCCGCTCGCCGAGAGCCCGGTTGGCGGGACTGTAGAAGGCCTTGAAGTCCTCCTCCTTGCCCTGTAGGCCGGACTTCGGGAAGAACACCAGGTCGGCCTCGTAGATGCTGGTCAGAACGCGCTGCGCGGCGAGGCTCGCATAGTTGAGGATGCCGTCGCGTGCGGGTGTGCTGTCGAAGTCGAGGTGCGGCAGGACCTGGGGCCTGAGCTGGCGGCGGTAGGGGTTGTCGTGGTTCAGCCAGTCCAGGTTGTCGTGGTAGATCGGGGCGGTGGCGTACTGGACCACCGCGTCGCGCAGTTCTGCCCCGCTGAGTTCGAACGGGACGTGGACGGGAACGTGACTCATCGCTGGCCTCTTGGTTCGCAGGCGGATGGGGATGTGCTGCGGCGCCCTTGTGACGCCGGTGCGGGGTCAGACCCGTACGCGCAGGCTGAAGTCGCTCCAGGACAGCCGCAGCGGTACGGGCTCGCCCGCCTTGGTCGGCACGGGTTTGTCCAGGGGGATCCAGCCCTGCATCCAGTGCGACCCGGGGTGGTCCGGCGAGTTGGACAGGACGATGCCGTGGCCCATGTCCAGCTCGAACCAGACCACCAGCGCCTGGGCCTCCCCGTCGGCGGTGGCGGGGATCGTCAGAGCGCTCTCACCGGGTTGCAGGGCGTCGCGCGCCAGGTCGAACGTGGCGACCGGGACGGCCTCGGACAGCAATTGGTGCGGCCAGGTGTGGAGCCGGACCGGGAAGTGGCCTCGGGTGGCCAGCATGTTCATGAGCGAGACGTCGATGCCACTGGCCGCGGTGACCTGGTTGAGCCGGAGCACCGCATCGCTGCTGGCCAGTTGGCCGCGCAGCCGGCCCACCGAGGGCAGCATGATGCCGCCGGGTGTGAGCAGGTGCTCGCGGGCGTGCCGCACCGAGGGCAGCAGCCCCTCACCGATCAGGCCGCAGTCGACGATCTCGGACACGAGGACATCCACGGGTCCGCCCAGGTCGCGTTCGGCGTCGAGTTCGGTGGAGGGCCTGCCGATCACGGTGATCACGTCGGACAGGCCGTGGGCGTCCACGATGTTGCGGGTGACCTCCGCGAGCAGGGGGTTCATCTCGCAGGTGAACACCCGGCCTGCGCCGGCTCGCGCCGCGGCGACGGCGAGCAGCCCGCTGCCCGAGCCGATGTCGAGGACCCTTGCGCCGGACGGGATGCCCCGCTCCAGCGAGGTGACCAGGGCCTCGTTGCGAGCGGTGTCGTTGAGCATGGCGAAGTGCCAGCGTGGAACGTTCCTGCGGGCAATTTGAATAAAAATATCCGCTTCCGGGGTGAGGCTCTCCGCGGACGTCCTCAACAGCACGGACGTCTCCTCGGCGAGCGCGCTCATCTCCCGTGCGAGCGACTCCAGCAGGGCCGCTCCCAGGCAATTCGGGGTGCCGCTCGCCGGTGTGACTCGCGCCCCTTGTACGTCTTGCATACGGGTGCCACTTCTCCTCATGTCGATTCGCGGGTTCGTGGGACGACGCGGGCCGGTGTGCTTCCCGTCGTCGCACAAGGACCGTACGTAGCCGCGATTCGGCGCTTCTCCAGCGGCACTTGACCGGCAGCGGCGGGGTCTCTCGTCAGCGGAGCGCCGCTGAGCAGGGCCGACGCGGCCGTTTTCGGTCTGCTGGAGCGAGGCGGCAGAACGGACCGGCGCACCGGTCGTGGACGAGTTCGCCGCAGGCCTGGGCGCGGGGACCGCGCAGGGCGCCGCGCAAGGCCGCAACCGCGCATTCTGGAGGATCACGCCGAGGACGTGGCACCGCCCGCTGTGCACCGCGCCGACGCCGTGCCTCAGCACCACCCGGTTCCGGCCGCGCGCCGATGGCACCGGCCGGTGATGCACGGCGAGGTCGAGGCCCTGCTGCGGGCGCCGGACCATGGGCCGGGACCGGGCCCGCGGTCGCTGCTGGGCGCGGAGCAGGGGTGGCACCCCGGCCGGTCCGGTTCCGCTGCTGCCGTCGCGGAGGCCGGTCGGTCAGCTCGTCGCCCGTACCGCTTCTCTGATCAGGTCGGCGACCCGTGTGGGCTCGGACAGGAGGACGGCGTGGGAGGCGTCCGGGAGTTCGACGGCGACGGCTCCGGCCCGGGCGGCGCCGAAGCGCTGGACCTCGGGGCCGATCGTGCGGTCCGCCCCGGCCACCAGGGCCCAGGACGGTTTGGTCCGCCACGCCGCCGCGGACGCGGTCTCGGTGAAGGCGGCGGTGGCGAGCGGGCGTTGGGCCGCCGCCAGGGCGCCGGCGACGTCCGCGGGCACGTCCGCCGCGAACACGGAGGGAAAGGCCGTCTCCTCGATGGTGACCTCGACTCCGCAGTCGCCGTCGAGGAGCGGGTAGGTCCACTCCTTCAGGCTGCCCGTCAGCGGGGACTCGGGGAAGCTTCCCTGGAGCCGGCCGAGGCTCTCGCCCTCGTGGGGCACGTAGGCGGCCACGTAGACGAGCCCCACGACGTTCTCCGCTGCGCCGGCCACGGTGATCAGCGCACCGCCGTACGCGTGGCCGACGAGTACGGCCGGGCCTTCGACCTGGGCCAGGACGGAGGCGAGGTAGGCGGCGTCCGACGTCAGGCCCCGCAGCGGGTTCGACGGCGCGATGACCGGGATACCGCTGCTCCGTAGTTCCGAGATGACGCCTATCCAGCCTGTCGCGTCGGCGAAGGCACCGTGCACGAGGACGACGGTGGGGTTGGTCATGCGTTGTCTCTTCTCGGTGTCGAGCCACGTGTGGGGCGTCGCCACGACGGTCGGTCGCGGCCCGGAATGCGGCAAGCGGTCCGTGCGAGGGTTCCTCACGGTAGGGCCGGGGAAGTGGCTCTTCTTGTACGTGCGCGCATCCGCGCCGGCACGACGGCGCACACGCGTCTCAGCGCCTTCGCTCGTCCTGGGCACCGGCAGACGTCGTCGCGAAGGCCGATGTCGCCAGCGCCTGCCATTCGCTGGGGCTCATGCCGTAGGCCCCGCGGAAGGTGCGGCTGAAGTGCGACGGGCTGCTGAAGCCCCAACGGTGTGCCACCGCGGCCATGGTGACCCTCCGGTGGGAGCGGCCCAGCTCGAACCGGCAGAACTCAAGCCTGCGCTGCCGCACCCACTGGCTCACCGTGCTGCCGTCGTTCTGGAAGAGCTTCTGCAGGTAGCGGACGGAGATGTGGTGGGCGCGTGCGATCGACTCCGGTGAGAGGTCCTGGTCCATCAGGTGTTCTTCGATGTAGCCGTGGATACGGGACAGCATCTCGTTGACGGCCCCGGACGCGTCGTCCGCCTCGTCCGTCGTATCCGCTTCGAGGAGTTCCATGACCAGGACGGAGAGGAGGTGTACGGCCGTCCGGGCACGCCGGTCCCCGATCGTGGACCGGCGGAACTCCGCCTTGGCGGCGAGCGCGGTCAGGAAGTCGGACGCCAGCGCCCCGATCCCCTCCCCGCCGCGTACGGGTACGCCGAGCACCTGGTTCAGTTCCGGCTCCGTGACGCCCAGATAGCACCGGGGCACCCGGAAGAAGATCATCTGGCAGTCCTCTCCGAACTGCAGCAGATGTCGTCGGGCCGGGTCGCAGAAGACCAGGTCGTTCGGCTCCAACAGGGTCTTGGCGCGCTCGTGGACGACGGTGACCCGCCCACGGACATGAACGCCGAGGTAGACGTGGCTCCGGTCGTTCGTCTCCGGCATCTCGGAGAGCATCTGGACCAGCCACCCCGGGCGGGAGGGGGGCGAGGTCGGATCGGGCGCTTCCCGGGGCACCTGTTCGGGCGCACGGGACATCAGTGTGAGGGTCATGAGGGTTCCTAGCCGTAGGTGCGTGCGGGCGGAGGGCGGATTCACGCCCCGTGCGCCGCCTCCTCGGCCAGGAACTTCTCCACCACGGCGTTGAAGGCCGGCGGGTTCTCCAGGAAGGGGAAGTGCGAGCTCGCCACGTCGGAGGCGAAGACGTGCAGGCGTGCGCCGGGAATCCGCTCGGCGACGAAGGCCTGCGAATCGGGGTGCACATGGCTTCCCTCACAGCCGATCACCAGGGTCGGCACGTCGATCCGGGGAAGCACGTCGCGCCAGTCCTGCGCGCAGTGGTCGAACAGGAGCGGTACGCCCGCGTGGGCGGGTGTCGACCGGACCTCCTCGCCGACGAAGGCCAGCACCTCGGGATCGGGATCGCCGGAGAACATACCGCGCACGAAGTCGGCGCGGACCGTGTCGCCCTCCGGCCCCGCGAGGGACGCACCCAGGTACAGCAGCCCCGACACGTCGAAGATGGCACCGCAGTCCCGCTGTTCCCGCTCGGTCATCCAGGGCACGGCGGCGACCGCGGCGGGCTGGTCGACGGCGACGAAGCGCCGGATCCGTCCGGTCCCGTACTGGTCGATGAAGCTCCACCACACCGAGACACCCATGGACCAGCCCAGTGCGTCGAAACGGTCGAGACCGAGATGGTCGACGAGTTCGAGCACATCGCGGGAGAGCCGGGCGATGCGGTGGCCGTGGTGCGGTTTGCCGGACTTGCCGTGGCCGCGGAGGTCGACGGTGACGACGCGACGGCCGGGCGCCAGCCCCTCGGTCTGGTGGCGGAACATCGCCTGCGTCTGCCCCCAGCCGTGCAGCATCACCAGCGGGACGCCCTCGCCGCCGGTGTCCTCGTACGCGAGCCGTACGCCGTCCGTCGTGATCAGTTCCTTCATGACCTCTCCCCTGGTCAGAGGCGGTACATCGGTCCCGCCCGTCCCGAACATCATCGAATGGGGCCCGCCGCCCGCACCACCGCGAGCTGTAGGAATCGGGCCGTGAATCCTTCTCGCTTTGTCGAAGCACGTTTGTGGTCGGAGGGGCCGTGGTCGGAGGGGCCCTGGTCAGAGGGCTCCTTCGCCGCCCGGGGCGAGGAGTTCCTCGATCCTGAGGCCGAGGTGCAGAGTGAGCCTGTGGGCGCCGTCGTCGAGGTCGAGCCCGGTGATCTCCTGGATCTGGCGCAGGCGGTAGTAGAGCGAGGTGCGGTGGATTCCCAGCGTGTCCGCGGTCCGGGGAATCGAGCCCGCGTGTTCGAGGAATGAGCGCAGGGTGTCCCGCAGGCGGTCGCCGCCATGAGTGCCGCTCAAGGCACGGAGCGGCTTCGGGACCAAAGACGCGTTCAGGGCGTGCTCGGGGAGCTGGAACAGCACCGCGAGCTCCCCGAGCAGCTCCCAGTCACCGGCGCTCTTCAGGGTGGGCAGTCGGCGTGCCGCGCGTGTCGCCACGAGCGCCTGCTCGTACGACGTCCAGGCGTCGTCCAGGCCCGGGTGCCGACCGCCGACGCCGATCACGGGGGCCGCCGACGGGCCCAGGAAGGTGCGGAGTTCGTCCAGGATACGAGCGGACTGGGCGGTGACCTCGTCCTGGCCGGGTGGGCGGTCGCGCAGCTGGAGAAGTATCGCCCGCTCCTTGCCGATCGCCAGGAGCCCCTGGGCCGAACGCGTCTGCCGGAACCCCTCCAGCGCCCCCCACAGGGCCGCCTCCGACTGCCGTACGAGCTCGGTGGCGCAGCTCAGCCGGACGACGGTGACCAGGACGTGCTCGGCAGCTCCGAGCAGTCCGAGTTCCTTGCCCCGCCGCTGTGCGGTGGTGCGGGTGGCGACGTCGGCGGCGACGAGTGAGAGGACGAGGTCCTGCTCGTCCGTCTTCCGGGTGTCGGTCGCGATGTGCTCTCCGTGCATCTGGGCCGCCATGGCGTCCGCGGCCCGGGCGATGGCACGTGTCTCGTGCTCCGCGAGCGTCTTCTCGGGCACGACGACCATGAGCAGTCCGAGGAGATGCCCGCGCTCGCGCAGGGGCGCGACGTACCGGGGCAGCAGTCCGAGATCGTCACGGCCGTCGATGAATCCGGCCCGGGACCACTGGGTCACGCCCTGGGCGAGGACGTAGCGGATGGCCGCATTGTCCGCGCGGCCCTGCAACAGGGTGCCGATGCGGACCGGGTCCTCGTCACCGAAGTGGCGGCTCGTGCAGACCAGGCGGACCAGCGGGTCGTCGACGGCGACGGACCGGCCGAGCCGCTCCGCGAGCTCATCGACAAGCGCCTGGAGCTCGGGGCTTCCGGGACGGGCTCGCTGGAGCCTTGCGGTCATGCGCTGTTCCTCTTTCGATCAACGGTTCCCCGCGGACTTCCTACTTCCGCGGCTCTTGATCATTCTGAGGAAACGACGGCGTCGGCACATCACACGAATCGCCCATTGCCCCGGCACCCACGGGGGATACGAAGCGACTACTCTGCGCTGTCGCGATGCTTCACCAACCGGGTCAGCTCCACGCGTGAGGTGAGGTCCAGCTTGGTGAAGGCCCGGCGCAGGTGCGAACCCACCGTGTGCGGCGAGAGGGAGAGGTGCTCGGCCACCTGTCGGTTGGTCAGCCCCCGGGCCACGAGCCGTACCACCCGTATCTCCGCGGCCGTCAGTTCGGGCCATGCACCGGAGAGTCCGGGCGTCGAGGGGCGGCGGCGGACACCGGCGGCCCGCAGGCGCCGGCGGACGCGTGCGACGTCCCGCTCGGCGCCCGCTCGCACGTAGAGCGCGAGGGCCGTGTCGAAGTACGGCACCGCTTCGGACTTGCGGGTGGCCGCCAGCTTGCGCCCGGCGTCCTCCAGTGCCGACGCCCGGGCCAACGGCCGAGGGCAGTCCTCGTACAGTCTGACGGCGCGTACGAGAGGGGCGAGGTCGTTGTCGAGGAGCCCCCGGGCGTGCGCGGCGGTCGCGGCGAGGAACGTGAGGTCGGGGTTGAGCACGGCCAGTCGCTCGGACAGGGCCACTGCCTGCGCGGCCCGTTCGTGCGCGCCGGCGCGCAACGCCAGGCGGACGAGGACCGGGGCGTCGGCGGGGTCGACCAGACCGGCGTAGGCCGGCCGGTCCGCGGCGGGCGACGTCATCACCTCGTCGAGTTCGGCCATGGCGCGGTCGGGCCGGTCTTCGGAGTCGGCCATCAGCGCCAGCATCCAGGAGCCGAAGTGCCGGACGACGGGTGCGCCGTCGCTCCGCATGCGCCTCGCCTGGGCCGCGTACACCCGTGCGGTCCGCCGGTCGTCGGTGTGGAGGGCGACGCGCATCATCACGTACCGGAGCGTGACGTCGGCGAGGTTGCCCGGGCCAAGATCGTCGGTCGTCGCGGACGCGGCTTCGGCGTCGGCCCGGGCCTCCGTCAGCCGTCCGGCCTCCAGAAGGATGCGGGACCTGGTCATGAGCCACATACGGGTGGCCACCGTCCGGCCCTGCTCCCGGGTGACGCGGATGCCCTCCTCCGCGGCGGCGAGCGCCTCCGCCGGGCGTCCGGTGGTGTTCGACAGGAGAGCGTGCCACAAGGCCTCCGGAACCCACAGCGAGGTGCTGACGCCCAGTGCGTCGGCCAGCGCGGCGGCCCGCTCGGCCTGCCGGAACGCCTCGGTCAGGTCCATGCGGTGGAAACTCACGGCCGAGCGGACCGTCGTCAACGTGGCCTCGGCGGAGCGGTCCCCCGCCGCCGCCGCGGTCTCCCACGCCTCCGCGGCCACCCGCTCGGCCGCCGAGTGCTCGCCCGCCATCGACAGGGCAACGGCGAGCATGGCGAGCAGTCGCCCCCTCACCCCCACGGGGATCCCGGGCAGTGCCGCCCCGGTACGGGCCTGCCGGGCCGCCTCGGAGAAGTCGAACGGTGCGGCGAGCCGGGCCAGGGCAAGGCGGATGCGCGCCTCGTCCTCAGCTCCGGGACCGCCGGTCGCCAGTGCACAGACTCCCAGCTCACGCGCCTGGGCGGCCCGGCCCGTCTGCCAGAGCAGCGGGATCGTCTCGGCGATGATCCTCGGACGCTCCGGAGCGTCCGCCGTGGTGAGTTCCAGGGCCTTGAGGCTGTGTTCCGCGGCGGGCCCGGGAGCGGTGGCCGCGAGTTCCGCAGCGGCGATGCGCAGCCGGTCGGCCTCCGCCGAGTCTCCCGGTCCCGCTTTCCCGGCCACCGCCGCACCTGCCGGTGCCGCCCTCCCGGCCGAAGGCCCGAGACGCCCGGCGGGGAAGGCCGCGCTCCCCGGCGACAGCCCGGCGGCCTGGCCACGCAGGGCCTGACGCAGGGGCAGGGGCAGGCCGGCTTCGACCGCCTCGCGGACCAGGTCGTGGCGGAAGGCGAGGCGATCGCCGCTTTCGGTGAGCAGATCGGCGTCGAGGGATTCCCGTACCGCTGTGATGAGTGCGGCCGAGGACCTGCCGAGCAGTTCGGCCAGCAGCGCGACGGTGACCGGGGCGCCGACGACGGCCGCCGTCTGCACCAACTCCCGTGCCTCGTCGGACAGCTGGTCGAGGCGGCGCACGACGGAAAGGAGTTCCCGTGGGGCGGGTGGTCCGGCCGGCAGCCCGGCCGTGCCGTTCTCGATCGTCACTGCCTCCCGAAGCGAACCGGCCAGCTCGACCAGCAGCTGCGGGACTCCTTCGGCGCGGCGGGCGACGCGGAGGACGTCCGGGTCGGGAGCGGCGCCGAGGACGTCCTCGGTGATCCGTGTGATCGCCCGGTCGTCCAGCGCCCCCAACGCCAGTTCGTGTGCGCCTGCCTTCCGGATCCGGTCCAGGGTCGTGCGCACTCCCGACGGCACGCTGCCGCCGCGCACGGCGACCAGCCACAGGATGGCGTGCGACGAGAGCCCGGCCGCGAGGGTGTTGAAGGTGAGAAGGGTCAGGTCGTCGCACCACTGGAGGTCGTCGAGGACGACGAGCAGGGGGCCGTTTCGAGCCGTCTCCCGCAGGCGGTCCCCCAGTTCCTGGAGCAGCCAGAAGCGCTGACCTGGCGTCGTGGCGAGGTCCCTGAGACGGCCGGCGCCCGACAGCGGTTCCTCGCCGGAGAGCAGACCGTCGAGGAGCGGGCCGAGCGGCACGAACTGTTCGTCGGGGTCCGCCGCTCCCTCGAACACCCTCGTCCCGCGCCTCCGCGCCGCCGCCGCGGACTCCGCGAGGAGCCTGGACCTGCCGATCCCGACGGGGCCTTCGACGCGGATGATCCCGCCTTCGCCCCGGTCGAGCGCGTCGAGCCGCCCCTCGATGAACGCCAGTTCGGCGTCCCTGCCCCGAAGGGGCGTCCGTACACCCTCGGGTTCCTCGGGCACGGTCCTTGTCGTCACTCGGTTCACGCTCATACGGCGGATCAGTATGAACCATGTGCACCACCACCCCGCCGTCGCCCGCCCCGAGGGCCCCTCTCAGTCGAAACGCAGGTCGGCGAGTTGCCGTGCGAGGACGGTGACGTCGTCCTCGGGCTCTTCACCCGCCGGGCGCGCCGCCATGAGCGCCGCGAGTTCGGTGCCCGCCCGGCGGACGCGGCCGGGAAGGCCGTCGGTGTACGCGTCTCCTCCCGAGCCCCGGTCCTCGGAGGCCGCGAACACGGCGGTGGGGACGACGACGGCGCGGAGGTGGGCGAAGAGCGGGCGCACGGCGTGGTCAAGGACCAGGGAGTGGCGGGCGGTACCGCCCGTCGCCGCGATCAGGACCGGCTTCCCGGTGAGGGCGTCCGGATCGATCACGTCGAAGAAGGACTTGGGACGAACGGCGGTTGTGGTGCTTGCCGGTCACGAAGACGTCCAGGCGACTTCCTCGGCCTTGAGGGCGATGGCGACCATCGCCTTGATGCTGCCCCAAGCTCTCAAGGAGCAGGGGAGACGCCACAGTGTTCGGTCGGGGTGCGGCCGTGGTTGGGGCCGGGGGTCACGTCCCCGACGGTGAAG